>CALWHR010000054.1 GCA_944380455.1 uncultured Clostridia bacterium | reverse complement strand
CTGAGGATAATCGGTAACAAGGCTTAAAAGCTCTTTAAGGGCTTCGTCGGTGTTTTGATACTCTCTGGCGCAGCGGCTTCCTATAAGTCCGCCTGTAAAGTATGAAGATGCGTTTATAATAACTGTTGTGTCTTTATCTGACTTATTTCGTACATTTTGACGTACTGCTTCCCTTACTAAAGCGCTGTCGGCAAACTTTTCAGTATCGGATGTGAAAATATCAAGATATTCTTCAGGTACGGTAATAAGAGTGTCATTGTTAAGCTTAACAAGTTTTTCCAGATAGGAATTGCTGACAGGTCTGCTGTCGATAGGTGAGGTAATTACTGAGGCCGCAAAGACCGGGACAGAAAAAAGCAGTAAAAACAAAAATAAAACAGGAATAAATATATATTTTTTTCTCAAAGTTAAAACCCTTTCAAAAATAATTATGTAAACAAATTATTAAAAATTCCAGTATCAAAACCGACAAATAAATTTTAACATTTTAATGTAGTTTTTTCAACAGAATAATATTACCCATTAAAAAAGAATACAAAATATCTCTTTAAATGAGTATATTCGGGTAACGGTTTGGTTTATTTGGCATATTATAAAATAAAAACTTTAAATGGTGATATTATGGATACGGTATATCTGGATAATGCCGCTACAACACCTGTACTTAAAGAGGCCTTTGAAAGTATGCAGGAATATTTTATGATACATTATGCCAATGCTTCATCAGCATATGATTTTTCCCAAAAATCAAGAAGTGCTGTGGATACGGCCAGAAAACAGGCGGCGGATTTAATAGGTGCGCAAAAAGATGAAATTTACTTTACATCAGGCGGAAGCGAAGCCGACAACTGGGCAATTAAAGGTGCGGCTGATTTTTTCAGAAATAAAAGGAGTAAAATAATTACAACGCCTATAGAGCATCATGCCGTTTTAAATACTGTGGAATTCCTTAAAAAATACGGCTTTGATGTGGAATATATACCTGTTGATAAAAACGGAATAGTTGATTTACAAAAAGCCGAAAAAATAATTGATGAAAATACAGCTATAGTAAGCATTATGCTGGCCAATAACGAAACAGGAGCATTGCAGCCTGTTAAAGAAATAGCTCTTATGGCGCACAGTAAAGGAGCATATTTCCATACAGATGCCGTACAGGCGGCAGGCCATATAAAAATTGATGTAAAGGATATTAAGTGCGATATGCTTTCGGTTTCCGGCCATAAATTCGGCGCGCCAAAGGGCATAGGCTTTTTGTATAAGAAAAACGGCATTGAAATTTCGAGCCTTATACATGGCGGAAGTCAGGAAAAAGGGTTAAGAGCCGGCACAGAAAACGTGCCGTATATGGTATCATTAGGCACGGCGTCTTCTTTGGCTTCTTTAAATCTTCAAAAAGAATATACTCAAACGAAAAACCTCCGGGATTTTTTTGAAAACATGGTTTTAAATTCCGTTCCGGACAGTGTTTTAAACGGGTCAAAAGAGAACCGGCTTCCGGGAACGAGCAATATTTCGTTTTTGGGCGTGTCTGGAAAAAGTATTGTTTCGGCACTTTCGTCAAAGGGTATCTGCGTTTCGTCACAAAGCGCATGCGCTTCAAAAAGCGACTCTCTTTCACATGTTTTAAAGGCAATGGACTTAAAAGACGATGTGATACGCGGTGCTGTAAGGTTTACAATTTCAGGCAGAAATACAAAAGACGAGCTTATATACACAGCTCAAACACTGGGAAAAATTATTAAAACCCTCAGAAGCTTTTGATTTCTGTTGTAATTGCTTTTTTGTTATGATAACATAACCGTTAGCTGTTAAAGGATATTTAATAAACAGGAGAGATATAATGAGCATACTGAACGTAGAAAATTTATCCCACGGTTTTGGCGACAGAGCAATATTCAACAATGTGTCTTTCCGCCTTTTAAAAGGCGAGCATATAGGCCTTATAGGTGCCAACGGTGAGGGAAAATCCACATTTATGAATATTATAACAGGCAAGCTTGCGCCTGATGAGGGCAAGGTGGAATGGGCAAAAAATGTAAGAGCCGGATACCTTGACCAGCACACTGTTCTTGAAAAGGGCATGACTGTGCGGGATGTGCTTTCTTCGGCTTTTTCATTCCTTTTTGAAATGGAGGAGCAAATGAACAGCCTTTGCGATAAAATGGCAGATGCTTCCGAAAGCGAGCTGGAGGAATACATGGAAGAAATGGGTGTTTTGCAGGAACTGCTTGTATCCCATGATTTTTATAACATAGACTCAAAGGTGGAGGAAGTTGCAAGAGCTTTAGGACTTACTGACTTGGGTCTTGACAGATATGTAAACGACCTTTCAGGAGGACAGAGAACAAAAGTGCTTTTGGGCAAGCTCCTTCTTGAAAAGCCGGATATACTGCTTCTGGACGAGCCTACAAACTACCTTGATAAAGAGCATATACTTTGGCTTAAAAGATATCTTCAGGAATACGAAAACGCTTTTGTGCTTATTTCACACGATATCCCGTTTTTAAACAGTGTCGTAAACATTATTTACCACATGGATAATCAGCAGCTTAACAGGTATGTAGGTGATTACGACAAGTTTATGGAAGTTTATGAAATGAAAAAAGCGCAGCTTCAGGCGGCTTATGAAAAACAGCAGAAGGAAATAGCCGATTTGAAGGACTTTGTAAGCCGAAACAAAGCCAGAGTTGCTACAAGAAACATGGCTATGAGCCGTCAGAAAAAGCTTGATAAAATGGAGCTTATAGAGCTGGCTCACGAAAAGCCAAAGCCGGAGTTTAATTTTAAAGAAGCCCGTGCTTCGGGAAGATATATATTCCAAACAAAAGACCTTGTTATAGGCTACGATGAGCCTCTTTCAAAACCTCTTAATATTGAAATGGAAAGAGGAGAAAAAATAGTTCTTACCGGTGCCAACGGAATAGGAAAGAGTACGCTTTTAAAAAGTGTTTTAGGCATTATAAAGCCTTTAAGCGGAAGTGTAGAGCTGGGGGATTATTTGTATACAGGTTATTTTGAACAGGAAATGCCAAACGATATTCAAACCACCTGCATAGAAGAAATCTGGAAGGAATTTCCTTCATATACTCAGTATGAGGTAAGAAGTGCTTTGGCAAAATGCGGATTAACCACAAAGCATATTGAAAGCCGTGTTAAGGTATTAAGCGGAGGCGAACAGGCAAAGGTAAGGCTCTGCAAGCTTATAAATAACCAAACTAACCTTCTTGTACTTGATGAGCCTACAAACCACCTTGATAAAGACGCAAAAGACGAGCTTAAAAGAGCATTATTAGCCTATAAAGGCAGTATTTTAATGGTTTGCCATGAGGTTGAGTTTTACGAAGGCCTTGCCACAAAAGTTATAGACTGCTCTAAGTGGACAACTAAACTGTAATTAATAAATAACCGTTTTTGATATATTCAAAAGCGGTTATTTTTGTTTGAACTAAAAAATAGTTCGGTATTAGGAACAAAATTCCGTATTTCATGTATTTTTTAAAAAAATCAATAAAAATTTATTTATCTATTGACATAAATTATAACGCTGATATAATTAAGACATCAGATGAATTAGATACAAATGATGTATATTGTATGTAAATGTTTTGCCATTGTTGTTATGTGGGAGGCGTGTATTATGAAGAAAATATTATTGCCTATTGACGGAACACAGCGCAGTATTGATGCGGCAGAATTTACGGCTGATAATTTTAATTCAGATGATACAGAGATTGTAATGATTACTGTCAGGGAAGATTATTATGCTTATGCCATGACACAAACCAATTCTAAAAAGGTAATTGACGAAACAATGCCTGTTTTTGAGCAGGCAGAAAAAATTTTAAAAGGCTTTAAGCTTGATAAAAAAGTTCTTATAGGCTCAAAAGCCGGCGAAGAAATAGTATTCTTTGCCAAAGAAAATGATATTGATATTATTGTAATGACAAAGTCAACTAAAAAAGGTATTAAGAATTTTATAGGTTCTGTAGCTTCTTATGTTGTAAGACATTCCGGCTGTACTATATATTCAATACCCGAAAAACAATCAGCGTAAAACGGCCATAATGGTCTTTACAATAAAACCTCTAAAGTTTTTACTTCCCCTTTTAACCAAAAAAACAAGAATCCGGACTGCCACCGGGTTCTTGTTTTTTTGTGTAAAACACAAAAATAGAAAATATTTTTTTGAATTAAATTTATTACTTGTTTTATTATATAATTTAGTCTAATAAAAAATACTTATAATTAAATAATATTTGAAGAAAAATTTAAAATCAGTATAGAATTTATACTATAATTAATTCTGTATTTTAGTCTAATAAATTATATGATATAATGTCTGCAATTTCATTTAAATGGTTATGATGTTAAAGACGATAGAAATAAATTTTTGGTACTCAGCTATATTTTTAAATTGTTAATGACGTGTACTTTAAATTTTAATATAATTTATATATTATTTAGATATAACTAAATCGAGAGAAGGTAAAAAATATGAGAATTGTTGTAAAGGTAGGCACATCAACACTTACACACAAAACTGGAAACTTAAATATCCGCCGTGTGGAGCTCCTTTGTAAGGTAATGAGCGATATTAAAAACGCAGGAAACGAAATGATACTTGTTACATCAGGCGCCATGGGAATGGGTATAGGCAAGGTAGGCCTTAATAAGCGCCCTGATGACATTGCCACAAAACAGGCTGTGGCGGCTATAGGCCAGTGCGAGCTTATGTATACTTATGATAAGCTTTTTTCGGACTATAACCATTGTGTGGCTCAGGTTCTTGTAACTAAGGCCGATATTGACGATGAGGTTCACAGAAAGAATCTGTATAATACACTTTCAAGACTTCTTGAGCTTAACACTATACCTATTATAAACGAGAATGACTCTGTTGCTACCGAGGAATTTTATATAGGAGAAAATGACTCTCTGGCGGCTTTTGTTTCGGCTAATATTCATGCTGACCTTGTAATACTTCTTTCAGATATAGACGGACTTTTTACAGCCGACCCGCATAAAGACAAAAATGCCAAGCTTATAAGCGAGGTTAAAGAAATTACGCCTGAAATAATAGCTCTTGCAGGGGGCGCAGGCTCAAGCTTCGGCACAGGCGGAATGATAACCAAAATACATGCCGCACAGATAGCTATGGAAGCTGGGTGTGATATGATTATAGCAAATGGTCTTAACCCGGAGATACTTTATGATATTGTAGATGGCAAGAAAGTAGGAACAAAGTTTATAGGGGGAGGTAAAAAATGATTACAACACTTGATATACTTAAAAACGCCAAAAAATCAGCACCTGATTTATTAATGGCTTCAACAGAATTAAAAAACAAGGCTCTTTTGCTTATGGCAGAAGCTCTTATTGAAAACACCGAAAATATATTAAAAGCAAATTCTCAGGACATGGAAAAGGCAAAAGGCAGTATTTCGCCTGTAATGCTTGACAGGCTTATGCTTAACGAAAAAAGAATAAGCGACATGGCAAAAGGTATTAGAGAAGTAGCCCAGCTTGACGACCCTGTGGGAAGGGTGATTAAAAGCGTTATACGTAATGACGGGCTTTTAATACAAAAAATATCAGTGCCTATGGGTGTAATAGCCATTATTTACGAAAGCCGCCCTAATGTTACATCAGATGCCGCCGCTTTATGCTTAAAAAGCGGAAATGTCTGTATTTTAAGAGTAGGCAAAGAGGCTTTTCTTTCAGCTCAGGCTATAACAAATGCTATGCGTGAAGGAGTTGAAAAAGCCGGTATATCACCTGATGTTGTTCAGCTTATACAGGATACAACACATAAAAGCGCCAATGAGCTAATGACAGCTGTTGGTTATGTAGACCTGCTTATACCAAGAGGCGGCGCCAACCTTATAAGGGCATGTGTTGAAAATGCCACAGTAAACTGTATTCAAACAGGAACGGGAATTTGCCATGTGTATGTTGATAAAGACGCTGATATTGATAAGGCACTTAATATAATAGAAAATGCCAAAACAAGCAGACCTTCTGTATGCAATGCCGAGGAAGTCTGTGTTGTAAATTCACAAATAGCAGAAAAATTCCTCCCGCTTCTTAAAAAGTGCCTTGTAGACGACAGAATAGCTAATAACCTTACACCTGTAGAAATGCGCCTTGATGAGAGAAGTGCAAAAATTATAGACGGTGTTAGTGCTGGGGAAAATGATTTTGATACGGAATTTCTTGACTATATTCTCGCTGTAAAGATTGTGGATACGCCTGAGGAGGCCATAAAGCATATCTCGTTTCATTCAACAGGTCATTCCGACGCTATAATTACTGAAAACGAAAAAACAGCGGATTTATTTACAAAGTCTGTTGATTCAGCGGCTGTATATGTAAACGCTTCAACACGCTTTACCGACGGCGGAGAGTTTGGTTTGGGCTGTGAAATGGGAATTTCCACACAAAAACTTCACGCAAGAGGACCTACGGGCCTTGAGGAGCTTAACACATATAAATATGTAATAAAGGGCAGCGGACATATACGCTGAAAGGAGCTTTATTAAATGAAATACGAATTGGGCTTTATAGGAACGGGCAATATGGGTGGCGCATTGGCTCACGCTGCATCAAGAAGTATTGCACCGGATAAAATAATACTTTCTAACCGCACAGAAGAAAAGGCGAAAAGTCTGGCTCTTTCATTAGGCTGTGCTTACGGTACAAACTCTGAAGCTGCAAAAGAATGCAGGTTTATATTTTTAGGCGTTAAGCCGCAGATGATGGCGGATATGCTGGGGGGAATAAAAGACATACTTGCTCAAAGAAAAACAGGTTTTGTACTTGTTTCAATGGCGGCAGGAATGAGCATGGAAAAAATAAAAAGCCTTGCCGGCGGGGACTATCCGGTTATAAGAATTATGCCTAACACACCTGTTTCAATTGGAAAAGGAATGATTTTATGCTGTGCCGACAGCAAAGTTGCACCAGAAGAAATAGAAGATTTTAAAAAAGCTATGGCTTTTGCTGGAACAGTAGATTTTATAGACGAAAGTCTTATTGATGCCGCCAGTGCACTTTCTGGCTGCGGCCCGGCATTTGTATATATGTTTATAGAAGCTTTAAGTGACGGCGCTGTGGAGTGCGGCCTGCCAAGAAGCAAGGCAATAAATTTTGCCTGCCAAACACTTATAGGCTCGGCAGAACTGGTGCTTAAAAGCGGTAAGCATCCGGGAGAGCTGAAAGATGCTGTATGTTCACCAAAGGGAAGCACTATTGCAGGGGTTCATGCTCTTGAGAAAAATGGTTTCAGAAATGCCGCTATGGACGCTGTAAAAAGCGCTTTTGAAAGAACAAAGGAATTAGGATAATATAATTCGGTTCTTGTCCTATTTTGAGGGATAAAGAGCCGTTTTTTTATTTTTTTGTGTTTTAAATCATATAATATTTAATATAGATTACAAATGTCGTAATTTGTTGACATTAAGCATTATAATATTGTAATCTGTATTTAAAAGTGGATATAATTGCAATTAAAATAAAGACAGGAGATAAAAGAATGAAAAATATTTTGAAACAAGCAGTTTGTGGTATTTCGGTTATGACTGTTATGTTTACAGTTACACCGGTTTTTAACAATGTGTTTGCCGCAAGAGAAAAATCAACATTAGAGATAAACGGCGAAAACTTTTATAATGTATGGGAAAGAAGTGTTTACGAAGAAGGCAATAACGCTTTTGCCCGTTTTATGTTTGAGGAGCTGTTTGGCCATGAATATAATGTAAATTCCACCGTTAGAAGATATCCTATTACAAGTATAACAAGCGTTTACACAAGCCTGAAATACGGTGACCTTATAGAATTTAACAAGGGCGAAGATACATACAGTGTAATAGTAAAAAGTGCTGACAAGAACGGAATAACGGTTTACGAAGCATATAAAGCTCCTACGGGAGATATAGTTTTTGAGGGATACTATGCCTATGACAAAAATGACAAAGACAGTTTTATGAAAGGCAGATTTAAAGGCGGTACATTTACAGTTTATCACAGCAATAATTACGAAGAGCTGAATCATATACACAGTTATAATTTAGACGGATACTGCTCCTGTGGTGTGTATGACGGAAGAGAACTTATACCGGCAGATGAAGAAATGTATGTTATTTACAGCAAAACACCTGTTTATGAAATGCCTTATATCGGTTCTAAAATAGTTACTCATCTTAATTTGAGTCAGGGAGCGGAAAAGGTAACAGCCGTTGCTGTTAACGGAGATGATGAGGTGTGGTTTAAAACAAGTTATGGCTGGGTAAATGAGCGTTACTTATCTCTTGAAATGCCGGGTTCAATTACAAAGCCTAAAACTCAGACATATATGGGCGTTGTTTACGGGATAGAAACTCTGCCTGTAAGAAGCCTTAACGGTACATTCTATACAGCTATAGGTTCATTTGAAGAAGGCGAAATAGTTACAATTACCAAAAAGCTTAATTCATGGTATTGTGTGGATTACAATGGTCAAACAGGCTATGTTCAAGGCAAGTATGTCCAACTTGTAAGTGCTGATGAAATAACTGCCGAAACTGAATAACCGTAATTTAAAACGGTGCGTGGCTTAAAAATATATAATGAGCATGCACCGTTTTTTTATTGTTATATTACTGCTAAAATGTCTATAAATTTATAATAAAAAAATTGACTTGCATTAATTTTGCACGCTGATTTTAAATATTAGAACGGTTTTTAAGTATTTTTGTATAAAATATACTAAAAATTATAATATTTTTAATGAAATATTTAATAAAAAATATATGAAAAAATCAACGCTATTAGATTATAATACTATTAAAGGATTTTAATGCTTTTTTAGGTGTTTTATTGTATTTAGTTTAGGGGATTGTCAAATGGCAGACCGAACATGGGGGACTGCGTATGATTTTTGTTCTTTATATTCTTTGGTTTATATTTAACGGCAGCTTTTCAGTTCAAACTTTTGTAATAGGATTTATTGTTTGCTGCACGTTATATTTCTTTTTGTGCCGTTTTCTTGGATACAAAGTTAAAAATGATATTGCTTCTGTAAAAAAAATCCCATTATTTATTAAGTTTGTTGTAGTTTTGTTTTATTATATTTTAATTTCAAATATTAGTGTCATTAAGATTATTCTTTCACCAAAAAGAAAACCAGATTCTCAGATTGTAACTTTTAACCCGGAGCTAAAAAAGTTTTCAACAAGGTGTATTTTGGCAAATTCCATAACTCTCACTCCTGGTACATATACAGTAAAGCTTGAAAACGGGCAGTATACAGTGCATACCCTTACTCCTGAATTTTCTAAGGAGTTAAAAAAGCTGCATATACTTAAATATATAAAAAAAATGGAGGATAACGAGGTATGAATTTACAGCCGTTTTTTTTAAGAGCGGTATTTATAGTATATTTTGCCATATTATCCGTTCTTCTTATATTTTCACTTTTGCGCTCTATTAAAGGGCCGCGGTTTACAGACAGAATAGTGGCAGTAAATGTTATAGGCACAATAGCTACAGCCGCTATATGTATTATTTCAATCTATGTAGATGAATCTTTTTTTGTGGATATAGCGCTGGTGTATGCTCTTTTGAATTTTTTATCTGTCGTAATACTCAGCCATGTGGTTACTGTAGAGCACAATAAAAGTTTACAAGGCAAGAAGTCAAAAAGAGGCAGGGAGGGAGAAAAATGATAATACGTGCTGTTTTGGCGTCAGTTTTTCTTTTATCCGGCGCTTTTGTTTTCTCGGTATGCGTTTTAGGTCTTTTCAGGTTCAATAATGTTTTGGACAGGATGCACGCAGCGGCTCTTGGTGATACAATGGGCATATTTCTTACAATACTTGGTGTTATTATTCTCAGCGATAATATATATCAAATTGTAAAGCTTGCTCTTATAGTTATATTTATTTGGATGACAAGTCCTGTTGCCACTCATTTAATAGGCAAAATGGAACTTCTAACATCTGACAATAAAAAATTCAGGAAAGGAAGGAATATTAAATGAGAATACTTGAATATGTGCTTTTAATATTCCTTATTTTGTGTGCCATAGGTGCTACAGTATCAAAGCGTCTTTTGGTTACGGTTATTATTTTTATGGCTTACAGCACAGTGATGGCTGTTATCTGGCTTTTCCTTGAAGCTCCTGACCTTGCCATTACGGAAGCCGCAGTAGGTGCCGGAGTTACAAGCATACTTTTCTTTTTAACTTTAAAGAAAGTAGATTCCATAAATAAAGGAACGAGGGAAAAGTAATATGGACTATAAAAGCGACCCCAACAAAATAGGCAAATGGGAAAGATTCTTTAAATGGGTTAACGGCGAAGATTCTATCGACTCTGTATGGGAAAAGGAAATGCGGAGCAAAATAACGGGCAAAAGGAAAAAACGCCGTAAAACTATTGAAGATACAATAGAAAGAATTAATTCATACAGCAAAAAAATATATATAATTTTGTCGGTTTTTATTACAGTTGTATACATAGGCATACTGCTTTATACGGTTTATGAGCTTCCGGAGCATGGAAATCCACTTAATCCGGCCAATAACGAGGTTTCTCAAAGATATATAGAACATGGTGTGGAGGAAACAGGAGCTCTTAATATTGTTTCGGCAATGATACTGGATTACAGGGCTTTTGACACATTCGGCGAAACAGTGGTGCTTTTTACAGCGGTAATTTGTGTTGCTATACTTCTGCGCAGAACAGATGAAGATAAAACGGATTTGGAACAGGATTCGTTTAAAAGCGACAGAGGAGACATACTCAAATTTGCTGCAAGGCTGGTTTTTCCTATAGTTGTGCTTTACGGTATATATGTAATAATTAATGGACATATATCTCCGGGCGGAGGATTTGCAGGAGGTACAATTATAGGTGCGGGGCTTATACTTTATTCAGCAGCATTTGGCGACGAAAAAATAAAAAGTATATTAAACTACAAATCTATTACTGTTACAACAGTAAGCTGCCTTTTAATATACTTTTTTTCAAAAGGATATTCGTTTTTCACAGGCGGAAACCATATTGAAAGCGTTATACCAAAAGGTACGCCGGGAAACATATTAAGCGGAGGACTTATACTGCCGCTTAATATATGTGTGGGAATTGTAGTTGCCTGCACAATGTATGGTTTTTACTCGTACTTTACCAAAGGGGATATTTAGTATGATTAAACTGCTTACAATAAATCACTTTGAAGCGGCGGCAGTTATACTTTTCGGTATAGGCTTTATGAATATGCTTCTTCAGGACAATCTGATTAAAAAATTTATAGGCCTTAATATTATGGATACTGCAATATATCTGTATCTTGTTTCTTACGGCTATATTGA
This sequence comes from uncultured Clostridia bacterium, assembly GCA_944380455.1. GTDB lineage: Bacteria > Bacillota > Clostridia > Lachnospirales > Anaerotignaceae > Neoanaerotignum_A. The sequence continues at coordinate 9,852 of CALWHR010000054.1, read as the reverse complement.
GGGGCATATGGCACCTATAGCAGAGGCAGGCAAAGCCGCACTTGCTGAGGAATTTATTAATCCTGTGCCAAGCGGACTTGTTTTAACGGGCATAGTTGTTTCCGTAAGCGTTACTGCATTTTCTCTGGCGCTTATTCAAAGGCTATATAAAAAATACGGCACTTTAAGTTTTGATGAGGTGCTTAGAAAATTACGAAGCGGGGAGGCCAATACTTATGATTCTGACTCATAATATAGCCCATAACATACCTTTTATAAGCATATTTCTTGCAATGTTTGCAGGTATCATAACCCCGCTTGTAAACAGCGGCAGAAAAAGCTGTTTTATACATAAAACAACAACAGTAATAATAGGCATACTGTCGCTTTTGCTTCTGCTGCATGTAGACTACAATCAGGAAAGGTTTACTTTCCTTATGGGGCATTTTCCTTCGCCGTGGGGCAATGAGCTTAAAGCTGGACCGATGGAAGCGGTGCTGGCAGTTGCTTTTTCGGTAGTTATGTTCCTTACAGTTACAGGCGGACAGTATATGATTGAAAAGGATGTGCCAGAAAAAAAGCAAAATTTATACTTTGTTATGCTTAATCTGCTTTTTGGTTCAATGCTGGCACTTATTTATACAAATGATATATTTACAGGTTATGTGTTTATAGAGATTAATACCATTTGCTCCTGTGCCATTATAATGAGCAAGGATACGGGAAACGGAATACTCTCTACCATACGCTACCTTATAATGAGCATACTTGGTTCGGGTCTTATACTTTTTGCTATTGCTCTGCTTTATACCCTAACGGGGCAGCTTTTGTTTCCGCAGCTTAAATCAGGCATACTTCAGCTTATAAATACTGATGACTATATGTTCCCCATGACTATAACCGCCGGTATATTTACTTTAGGAATAGCCGTTAAAAGTGCTCTTTTTCCGTTTCATACAATGCTGCCGGGGGCGTACGATGCCGCTACACCATCTTCAAGCGGTATACTTTCAGGTCTTGTACTTAAAAGCTATATAATTTTTCTTATTAAAGTGTACTACTGTGTTTTTACAATAGAATACCTGAGAGAGATAAAAATAACAAACCTTATATTCTTTTTGGGAGTATGCGGAATGATATTAGGCTCTGTAATGGCACTTAAAGAAAGACGTATCCGGCGTATGCTGGCCTATTCGTCGGTAGCGCAGATTGGATATATATATATGGGTCTTGGCCTTGGCACAAGTATAGGCGCTACAGCTGCCATGCTTCATATAGTTGCTCATGCCGTTACAAAATCAATGCTTTTTGTCTGCACAGGGCGCATGAAGGATATTTCACTTGCGGGAGAAGCAGACCACTGTTTAAGAGGTATAGGCCATAAAGCGCCGGTTTCTGCCATAGGCTTTACAATAGGTGCTCTTTCTATTATAGGTATTCCGCTTCTGGCGGGCTTTGCGTCTAAACTTTATCTTGCTCTGGCATCATTTTATTCGCCGTTTAAAATGGCTGTATCTCTTATAATGCTTGCAGTTAGTATGGTGCTTAATGCCATGTATTTTATACCGCCTATTGTGGATATATGGCGTCCGCTCAGCGAGAAGGATGCCAATTACAGGATAGAGCCGGAAATTCGGCCGGCATTTATAACTGCTGTTGTAATATTTATAGCTGTTAATATTTTTGTAGGAACATGCTATGAAATTATATTTGATATTTTTGAGGTAGGAATTGCCCTTATGCGCTGAAAAGTTATATTAATGTATTTGGAGGATTTATCTGATGGGAGATTATTTATTGCTTTTTCCGGTGTTTTTCCCTATAATATGCGCTTTTTTTATACCGCTTTTAAAAGGACAAAGGCAAAAGGAAATCATTATACCGCTTTTTCTTTTGGTAGAGATTTTAGTGGTTTTTGTAATGGCCTTCGGTCGGTTTAGAGAAATAGAGGTTTGGCATATAAGCAGCCTTTTGAGTATTTCATTTTCAAATGATGGTTTAAGCAGACTTTATTCCTGTCTTATTTCTGTTATATGGTTTTTAGCGTCGATTTTTTCAATGGAATATATGAAGCACGAAAAGCATGTTGAACGGTTTTTTATGTTCTACATGGCGTCTTTAGGCGTGCTTATGGGTATTTCATTTTCGTCTAATTTTATGACAATGTACCTGTTTTACGAGTTTATGACACTTTCAACAGTACCCCTTGTACTTCATACCGAAACACACGATGCTATAGCCGCCGGACTTAAATATTTGGGATACTCCATATTCGGTGCAGGCCTTGGTCTTATTGGATTCTTCTTCCTGTGCATTTACGGAAGCACAACAAGCTTTACAGCAGGCGGCGTTTTAGACGCAGCTGTTATTGCGGGACACGAAAACTTTTTAAGAATTATCTACTTAGGCATGATGATAGGCTTTGGCTGTAAAGCTGGTATGTATCCTCTGCATGCTTGGCTGCCTACTGCGCATCCGGTAGCTCCGGCTCCTGCCAGTGCTGTACTTTCGGGTATTATTACAAAATGCGGTGTTCTTGCCGTAATTAGAACAACATACTATCTTTTTGGTGTGGATTTTGTAAGAGGCACATGGGTTCAGAATGTGCTGCTTATATTAGCCATAGGCACAATATTTATGGGCTCTATGCTGGCCTACAGAGAAAAAATGCTTAAAAAGCGCCTTGCATATTCATCTATAAGCCAGGTGTCATATGTTCTTTTTGGTATATTTCTTATGACACCTCAGGCTTTCTGCGGTGCTCTTTTACAGGTTGTGGCCCATGCTATAGCTAAAAACGCATTGTTCCTTTCAGCCGGTGCAGTTATATATAAAACCGGACACACTTACGTTAATGAGCTTAGAGGAATAGGAAAACAGATGCCAGTTGTTATGCTTTGCTTTACAATAGCCAGTTTATCACTTGTAGGTATACCTCCTACAGGCGGATTTATAAGCAAGTGGTTTTTGGCAACCGGTGCTCTCAAGTCACCTGCTGCGTATGCTCTGCCTGTTATAGGAATTACAGTGCTTATAATTTCAGCTTTGCTTACAGCCGGGTATTTGCTTACTATTGTATCTGACGCTTTTTTCCCGGGAAAAGATTTTGATTACTCAAAGCTGGAGAAAAAAGAGCCTAATTATTTAATGCTTGTGCCTTTAATGGTATTAGCTGCAGGTGTTTTGGCAGTTGGTTTATTCCCTTCAGGACTTATAGATGTTTTCTCTGGTATTGCTCGGGATATATTTTAATCGTTAGAAGCAGTGTTTTGCTGCGGGGGATTGATTATGAATTCGTATTTAACATTATTACCGGTTATTTTTCCGTTTTTAAGCTGCTTTTTTATACTTGCAAAGCCATTTGAGAATAGAACAAAAATGCGGTATTTTACAATAACAATAGTTGTAATAAATACAATACTGTCTATTTTTTCTATTATGAACTACCAGCATACTTATGTAAATATAATTCAGTTTTCTGACCATATAAAAATAGCTTTTAAAATAGACGGACTTTCCAAGGTTTTTGGTACTATGGTTGCACTGCTGTGGCCGGCAACCACATTATATGCTTTTGAATATATGAGCCATGAAAGAGATGAGCAAAGGTTTTTTACTTTTTTCGTAATGTCTTTCGGTGTTACAATGGGTGTTGCTTTTTCGGCTAATATGTTTACAATGTATCTGTTTTACGAGCTTTTAACTTTTGCAACACTGCCCCTTGTTATACATGAAATGGATGCCGAGGCTTTCCATGCCGGCAAGATGTATATCATTTTCATGATGAGCGGCGCTGCCCTTGCGTTTATAGGCCTTGTAATTATAATCTGCTACAGCCAGAGTACTGATTTTTATATGGGCGGGACACTTAATTACATGGCGGTAAAGGGCAATGAAAATATACTGAGATTTGTTTATGTACTTACGTTTTTAGGCTTTGGTGTTAAAGCGGCGGTATTTCCGCTTTTTATGTGGCTCCCAACGGCTTCTGTTGCGCCTACGCCTGTTACGGCTCTGCTTCATGCAGTTGCGGTTGTAAAGTCCGGAGCTTTTGCCATAATTCGCCTTACTTATTTTTCATACGGCACTTATCTGTTAAAGGACACCTGGGCACAGTATATAGTAATGGCTATGCCGCTTATTACAATACTTATAGGCTCTACAATGGCTCTTAAAACAAGCCATATAAAGCGGCGTTTGGCATACTCCACTATAAGCAATCTTTCATATATACTTTTCAGTGTTTCGCTTATGACACAGGAAGGCCTTGCCAGCGGACTTTTGCACATGGTGTACCATGCCGTAATTAAAATTACACTCTTTTTCTGCACAGGCGCAATACTTGTTCAAACTGGAAGGCAGTATGTAAAAGAAATAGAAGGTATAGGAATGAAAATGCCTGTAATTTTCGGCTGTTTTACTGTCTGCGGTTTTGGTCTTGTAGGTGTACCGCCTTTTGCTGGGTTTCACAGTAAGTGGAACATAGCTGTTTCAGCTGTAAGGGCGCATAACCCTTTGGCTTATGCTGGTATTTATGTACTTATCATTTCGGCACTGCTTACTGCTCTTTACATATTTACAATACTTATAGCGGCATATTTCCCTAAACCCGAGGCAATATCAGGCAGAGATGACAGTAATGTAAAAGACCCCGGTCCGCTTATGACAGTTACTATTATTGCTCTTACAATTACATCTGTAATAATTGGCTTTTTCCCGACACCGCTGTTATATGTATTTAATTCAATAGCTTCTAAATTATAAAAAGTCAGGTGGTTTGTTTTGATAGAAAACGATGTGCTTTTGGCATTTATAGTTTTTTTCCCTATAGCTTCGGCATTTATTGGTTATGCTATAGGTAAAAAGAATAAAAACGCGAGGAATATATTTGCCTGCGTTGTTACGGCGGCAGAGTTTTTAGCGGTTTTTTCAGCGGCCTTTAACCCAATGGAGCTTGGCATTAAAGGCCTGTTTGCCATGGGCATAAATTTTCAAAGCGGCGGTTTAAGAAGTGTGCTTATGGTTTTGGCGGCTTTTGTATGGCTTATGTCAACACTGTTTTCAAATGAGTACTTTGCCCATTACCGCAGCCGCAACAGGTATTACTTTTTTATGCTTGCTACATTGGGTGCTACAATGGGAGTATTCCTTTCCGCTGACTTTTATACCACACTTATATTTTTCGAGATAATGTCATTTACGTCATGGGTTCTTGTTATGCATGATGAAACGGAAAATGCTTTAAGAGCCGGAATGACATATCTTACTGTGGCTGTAATAGGCGGCCTTGTAACACTTGTGGGAATGTTCTTTTTATACCATGCGTCGGGTACAATGCGTTTTGATGAGCTTTCTGTTTTTATGTCCGGCATAGAAAACAAAAAGCCGTATTATATATATGGCCTTATGGTTCTTACAGGCTTTGCGGCTAAAGCCGGCGCTTTTCCGCTGCATATATGGCTTCCTGAGGCGCACCCGGTAGCTCCGGCGCCTGCCAGTGCTCTTTTAAGCTGTGTTCTTACTAAAACAGGTATATTTGGCGTGCTTGTTTTAAGTACTCAGATATTTATGTACGATGCTCAGTGGGGGCTTTTTATACTTATTACAGGAACAATTACAATGTTTTTAGGCGCTTTTCTGGCGGTGTTTTCAATTAATTTAAAGCGCACGCTTGCCTGCTCGTCGCTGTCGCAGATAGGGTTTATACTTGTGGGAATAGGTATGCAGGGACTTTTGGGCGAGCACAATGCCATTGCCGCCGGGGGTACAATACTGCATATAGTAAATCACTCGGTTATTAAAATGACACTGTTTTTGTGCGCAGGAACGGTATATATGAATATACATGAGCTGGATTTAAATAAAATCCGAGGCTGGGGCAGGAATAAGCCGCTTTTGAAAATTGTGTTCCTTCAAGGCCTATTGGGCATAGGCGGTATACCCCTTTGGGGAGGATATATAAGCAAAACACTGCTTCATGAAAGTATAGTTGAGTATATAACGCATTTAACTGAAGTAGGGCACAGTGCTTATTTGTTCAATATAATAGAATGGATATTCCTTATCTCCGGCGGTCTTACACTGGCGTATATGACAAAGCTTTTTGTGGCTGTATTTATTGAAAAAGCCCCAGATAAGCTTAATGAAAACAATAAATCGGATAATAAGTATTTAACCAAAACTTCAGCCTTTGTTCTAATATGCTGTGGTGTTTTAATTTCTGTATTCGGCCTTATGCCTAACGCTGTAATGGGCAGAATTGCCGATGTATCAAGGAGTTTTATGAACAGCCACTATATGGAGCATGAGGTGCACTATTTTGCGTGGGTTAATTTAAAAGGCGCTGTTATATCTATAGCTATAGGCGCTGCTGTGTATTTTGGCTTTATAAGAACATTGCTTATGACGAAAGACCAAAGCGGTCAGAAGGTATATACTGATGTGTGGCCTAAGTGGCTCAGCATAGAGAAAAATATATATCGGCCGGTTATTTTAACATTACTTCCTTCTGCAGGCGGCGCTGTCGTTGGGGTAATGAACAGTTCTTTTGACTTAATATGTTCAGTAACTGTACCAGCGGCTGGAATTGTTTGTGAGAAGATAATTAATCCGTCTTTTGAGTATACATGCTCAAAAGTATATTATGCTGCGGAGTATTTATGTGGAAATGTGCTTAATCCGTCATTTGAAAATATTTATAAAGTGCTGTATTTTGTTATGTCAAAATCTGTGGAGTTTATAAATAGTCTGATAGAGAATATTTTCCTTTGGCTGCTTATAATTGGCGTAATAGTAATAAGGTTTTTTAAAGGAATTTATGATTATATGATTCAGGTAGTGCTGTATCTGTTCTTTAATTATGATGAAATTTCTTATGAGGGAAAGCGTAATTTCAGAAAAGATGCGTATTTTTCCAGGTTTTCAGTAGATAAATACGGCGAGGAGCGGGGAATGAGGGAAAATCTTTCTGTATCCCTTATACTTTTTGGCTTAGGCGTTGTCATAGCTCTTATATACCTTATAATTTAAAAAATGTCCGCTTAAATGCGGGCATTTTTTGTTGTGAAGAAGTGTTAACATTTCGTTAATTGAACAGACTATAAAAAGGTGATACAATTCTTTTAAATATTTATGTTAATTATTGTAAATTACGGCAAGGAATGATATGTATGTTAAAAGAACCCGATTTAGAAGATATGGAAGTAATTGAATATGACCTTTATAACCCGGAACCTGAAACAGGACTTACAGAAGAGCAGGTTAAAGAAAGAACAGAAAAAGGCCTTACAAACCATCACGGGGATATGTCATCTAAAACAGTTAAGGATATTATAAAAGAAAACTGTTTTACTTATTTTAATATGGTGTTTGCTGTTTTAACAGTGCTTGTTATAATTTCGGGCAAACTGAATGATTTGCTTTTTCTGCCGGTAATTATAGCCAATACCTGCATAGGTATTGTTCAGGAGATACATTCAAAAAAAGTTCTGGATAAGTTAAGTGTACTCTCTGCGGCTAAAGCTACGGTTATTCGCCAGGGTAAAAGCAGCCGGATTAACTCCGATGATGTAGTGCTTAACGATATAATTGAGTTTACATCGGGCAATCAGATTTGTGCTGACTGCATTGTAAAATCCGGACAGGTAACGGTAAATGAATCCCTTATAACAGGGGAAAGTGATGAGGTTTCTAAAGCAGAAGGGGACAGGCTTCTTTCTGGAAGCTTTATTGTAAACGGCTCGTGCCGTGCTATGGCTGAGAGAGTAGGCGTTAACTCATATGCCGCAAAATTGACTTTGGAAGCAAAGAAAATAAACAACAAAGAGCAGTCTCAAATGATACGCTCCATGAACAAAATACTTATATTTTTAGGAATAGCAATTATACCAATAGGTATTATACTTTTTGTTCAGCAGTTCGGTATTAAGGGCTATGGATTCAGGGACAGCATATCAACAACTGTTGCAGCAGTAATAGGCATGATTCCCGAAGGGATGTATCTTTTAACCAGCGTAGCTCTTGCGGTAAGTGCGGCAAGACTGGCTGCAAAAAAGGTTATGCTTCATGATATGAAGTGCATAGAAACTCTTGCGAGAGTTAATGTTCTGTGTCTTGATAAAACCGGAACTATTACGATGCCGAATATGGAAATGGAAGGCATTGATGTTTTGGACAGCAGTTTAAACGAAGAATACGTTAAAAATACTCTTTCGTCATTTGTACAGGCGCAGGATACCGTTAATGAAACATCAAAGGCCATAATAAATTATTTCGGCGGAAAAGGCGAAAAAATGCAGGGTACGCCTGTTCCTTTTTCATCGTCTTATAAATACAGCGCCTTAAATACTCCAAACGGCAAAAGCTATGTTTTAGGCGCGCCGGAATTTTTACTAAATGAGTCCGAAAAAGAATACAGCCTTAAAGCCGCATCTTTGGGACAGAAAGGCAAAAGAGTACTTTTATTCGGAATATATAACGGCATAGCTGACGGAAGCAGAATAAATGGAAGTATTGAGCCTATGTGTCTTGTGGTATTTTCTAATCCTGTAAGAAAAGAAGCTGTTGAAACATTTAAATATTTTAAAGAACAGGGTGTTGAGATTAAAGTTATATCCGGCGATAACCCAGTTACAGTGGCGGCAGTTGCCAAAGAAGCCGAAATTGACAATACAGATAAATATATAGATACGTCTAATTTGACTGATGAGGAACTGGAAAACTGTGTAAATGATTATACTGTTTTCGGCAGGGTAACGCCTAAACAAAAACGCATTATTATTAATGCTGTTAAAAATAACGGCAATACGGTTGCCATGACAGGCGATGGTGTAAACGATGTTTTGGCTCTTAAAGACGCAGACTGCTCCATAGCCATGGCTTCTGGAAGCGATGCCGCAAGCCAGGCGGCACAGATAGTGCTTATGGACTCGGATTTTTCAAAGCTGCCTTCTGTTGTTTATGAAGGCCGGCGGGTAGTAAACAATATCCAGCGTTCTTCAAGTCTGTTTCTTGTTAAAAATATATTCTCACTGCTGCTTTCAATAAGCACTATAGTGCTGCTTTTGGATTATCCGCTTAAACCGTCGCAGATTTCACTTATAAGTATGTTTACTATAGGCATACCGGCATTTTTGCTTGCCCTTGAAAGCAATTTTGATATTATAAAGGGCGGTTTTGTACGCAATGTGCTTTACAGGGCACTTCCCGGCGGACTTACTGACTTTTTAATGGTGCTTGCTTTTGTTATATACAGTCAGGTATTTGAGCTTAACAGCGAGGATGTGTCGGTTGTTAGCACTCTTCTGCTGGCTATGGTTGGATTTTTGATACTTTATAAAATAAGTCAGCCGCTTAACAAGCTGAGAACTGCTGTTTTAATATCGATGATAGCCGCTTTTGTAATTTGTGGTTTTTATATGAACGATTTGTTTGATATACAGGCAATATCATCAAGAACGGCAATGCTTTTATGTATATTTACAATAGCCACCGAGTCTGTTTTCAGGCACATTACTAAGATTTTTGAATTTTTTGCACGTATAGCTGAAAAGATAAAAAATAAAAAGAAAGCTAAAGATTAAAAAATAAAACACACTGCATTTAATTTTATAAAATGCAGTGTGTTTTTGTAAATTGTGCTTTTGGTTTGGATTTTGACAGTTTAAATATATTTATAAAGCCGGCTTTTAGGTTAAGGGTAACGGTTTTAAGTTTGATTTGACGTATTTAAGGAGGTTAAAGCCGGCTTTTTATTATTACTTTAGTGCTGAAGGCTGCAAAGCAGCCTTTAACAACCGCCCGCTCTGCGGGTGAGATTAAAGCTTAAGCAAAAAGCATCGTCCTTGTTGTAAAATAAGGGTGTTCAAGCCTAAA
>CALWHR010000053.1 GCA_944380455.1 uncultured Clostridia bacterium | reverse complement strand
GCCTTCAGCCGCTCCCTTAGGTATAAGCTTATATTTCAGTTCTGCCATTTGTTTCATCTCCCTTACACATAATTTAATCTTTTGGCTGGATAAATTTAACTCTATGGTCAATTACTTCTTTGGAGTTATGATAATAAAATTCAGGCCCCGGCTCAGAAATATATTCTGTTTCCAAATATGTTCTGATAATACTGCCGTCTTTATCCACGCCATTTATAATTACTGTATATAATGCAAGAGGTATCTGTGGCATAACCTTAATTTCAACTTTTTCAATATCATCAAGTTTAGTCAGGTTATAAATATCTTCCTCTATCATTCCACATGAAGCTGATGCAAGCTTTGCTGATTTGAATTGCTCCAAACCTGTAATTGAAACAGGAATATCCTTATTATTAGTTTTTCCGGCATTAATCAATTTTTTAATAAAATCGGGTAATCTTGTGTGCATAAACCTCATATATATTCCTCCCTTTAGCTTATAAACTTATAAAGCTGCTTATTTTTTTAAAGCATTGGTACAATCATGTCATTTTCTTCATTGAATTGGAATTCATAAGGCTCATCAAAAACTTCTAATTCCGGTTTAGCCTTAGCCTCTTTTAAAAGTGCCTCAGATATAAATATAGTTTCTAATTCTTTTGTATTTTTGATATATACTAATCGTGCATCTAATGGTGCAACTGCTCCTATGTTTCTGAATGTCTGCTCAATCATTTCTTTTTCATTTTCAAGCAGACAAGGAAAAGTAGCATATTCCGGCGTCATTGAAACAACGCAGTTAACTACTGTATCACGTATAGCCTGTCGGCTGCTGCACTCATCAAATACTTTAAGTGTGGAAAAATCACCAAGACCAAGACCGCAGTAGTTACCATGGGATTCCGGTGAAACTGAGAATATGGAAATTCGCTTAATATCAGGAAATTCCGGGTCTTTTTGACCTAATTCCCTTATTCTGCCTATTACCTTGCTGTCCATACCGCCGCCGCTTATATTTTTGCCTATTTCTTTAACAAGAAGTATGTCGAACACATCAAAAGGTATTTTAGCCGCTTTCTTTTTAGCCAATGCCTGAAGCTCAACTTCCTTGTCCCAAAGGTCTTCCGGCTTTATGGCCTCTATTGTATGTATGTCGCATAAAGCATTCTCAACAATGGCAATGCCGCATATAATGTCCAGATAATCCTTCACAACCTTGGCTATTTCGGTTATAGCATGGAAATATCCGTACTTCATGGCATAAATATGAGCATTGTCAGCACCTTCCAATGTACCCAAACCTATAGTCATCATTTTGTGAAGGCCGCTTTCTATAATTGCAGTGAAATCCGTATGTTCCTTAATTCTGTTTAGAAGTATAATTTTATCAACTTCCTTTACACGCTCATTACAGTAAGCAGGAATACCTTCAGGCGTTTCGCCTATTCTGTCGGCATGAATGGATGAAAGTATCGGGCAGCCCATTGTTTCTTCTGTTACATTTAATCCTTCCAATATAGCAAGCTGACCTTCAACTGTGCCGCCGCCATGGGAACCCATAGCTGCTATTAAATACGGCTCACCGCCATAACGCCTTATATAATCAATAACAGTCTTATACATAACGTCAACTTTTTTAATTCCACGGCTACCTGCCGTAATACCAACTTTTTTGCCCTTAATCTGTTCATAAGCACCTACACGGTCAAGCTCTTCTGTTATGCGTTTAGGTATATCTTCAACAACTGTAGTGTCAAAATGCTGTTTTACTTTATAAAGTTTAGGAAAATCCATATTTATACCTCCCTTCGACTACTATTTCTCTTTTGAATCATTTTCTTCATCGTAATGGATAATAATATCCCCATTTTCGGCAGTGGTAGCTTTTTTCATATCTTTCTTAACCCACTTGAAAAATGCAATCATAATAATGATATAAAGAATAAGCATAGGGAATCCTGCCGCTACTGTTACTGATTTAATAGCCGAAATTGAACCGCCCATTAACAAAGCAACTATACTCATTCCGCCAACTGCAACTGCCCAAACAATTTTAACCGGGTTAGAAGGCTCTTCCTCAACAGACATGTTCTTTGATGACATCATTGAAAGAGAATATGTAGCCGAAGTTAATGTAGTTGACATAAGGAAAAATTCTACAATAAGGAACACAATAAGAACGATGGAACCTAAAGGAAGCGTCTGTACAAGTTTGATAATTGCAGGTGAAGTTCCCATCTCGTTCATCCACTCAATTAAGTTATAAACACCTGATGTCTGCATACCTACTGCATAGCCGCCAAAAATACCTGTAAAGAAAGAACATCCGGCACTTCCGGCAATTACACAGGTTAAAATCATTTCTTTTAAAGTACGGCCTTTTGATATTTTAGCCAAGAATAACCCCATCATTACAAGATAAGCAAAATACCATGCCCAATAGTATACAGTCCAGTCATGAGGGAATGGGCTTCCTCCTACAGGGTCAAGCCATGTACTCATACGGAAATAATTTTGGAACATAACTCCTACACTATCTGTATAATAACTTAATATAAACTGGCTGTTTCCGAATATTAAAACATAAAGGCCTAAACCTAAAGCTGTATAAGTACAAATATCACTTACCTTTGCTACACCTTTTTTAATGCCGAAAAGAACAGTAATAGTAAATGTTAAAACAAAAGCAAGCACAACCAAAAGCTGTGAAATTAAGTTGTTAGGTGTACCGGCTATTGTATTAAAGCCAGAACAAATTAAATCGGCACAGAACCCTATACCTGTTGAAACAGCACACATCGTTCCAAATACTGCAAAAATATTAATAATGTAGCCTAAAATGCCATTTGCATTTTTCCTTCCTATAACATCCTCACAAACATTGCTGAGCCTTAACTGCTTTTTGTTCCTGCAGTGCAGATAATATGCAAAAGGAATGCCCGGAATACAATAAATCGCCCAAGCTGTAGGACCCCAATGGAACAACGGGTAAGTAATAGCCCACATAGAAGCCTGAACAGAGCCAGCTTCTGCATACATAGGTGGATCGCTAAGGTAATACATAGGCTCGCCCATGGCCCAGTAAATTAAGCTTGAACCTACACCTGATGTAAACATCATAAAAGCATAAGTTGAAAATGAAAACGCAGGTTTTGCGTCTTTTCCGCCTAAACGTATTTTTCCATATTTGCTTAGAGAAATCCAAATACAAAGAATAAGGGAAGCTAAACCTGCTAATAAAACAAGCCAGCCAGCATCATAGCACACCCAATGGAACATAGCCCCAAAAACTGCCTCTGCACTTGAAGGATTTAAAATGGTATAACATAAAATAATTGCTGTAAAAATAACACTTAAAGCAAATAAAGGCTTATCCAGTTCTATTTTTTTCATATAGCCATCTCTCCTTATTTTTAAATACATTTCTTCTGATATAAAAAATTCAAATTATCTATATCATTTTTTTCTCCTCCCCAAATACACATATAATTAAATTTAATTTAGATAGCTATCTGATTTATTTAAGAGCAATATCTATGCCAATTAGCAAATTAACTTTAATTGATTGAAAATTTATATATTTTATATAAATCTAATATCTAATTTTTGTAGAAAAAATTAAGTATTTATTTAAAAATACTTCTCAATTATAATTTTAAAAATAAATAGAGAATATTTTTATTTTAATAAGAACCATTTTTAATTCAATGAGTTGTTTTTAATTCATTTTTATAGAAGTACAATTTAAATTCATAAACCTCAAAACATACTGATAATCACATAATTTAAAATTATTTAAAAATATATTTATTTCCTAAAAACAGCCAACCTTTAGTTTATACTTTTACTATGCAAGTAATTTTATTACTCTAAACAAAAAAATCCGCTTGTTTTGATTTTAAAACAAGCGGATTTTATTTTTTATTATAAATGTTAACCGTTCTATTTTGTTATTCCGTATGTACCGGAAACAGTTTTATATTGTAATCTATTAATTTTTTATGGGATTCTTGTATAAAAAATCCGGAATTTTGTCATCAAGCATAATAAACTTTAAGCCTTCCTCACCATTTACGTAATATATTGCAGAAAGCAGAATTCCGTAGTATTCATGTATTACGCTGAATATTATACGGTCTGTGCCTGTTCCGTCATCTAATGTAAACTGAAGAAGCTTTTTGCTCTTTTTTACAGCAACACATTCCTTTATCTTAACAACATGAAAATCCCCCCTGCTGAGTGTACCAAAATCAGCTTACTCCTCAATATTTAAACACGTCTTTTAAGCCATGCCTGTGCGTATGTACAGGTAGCGTTAACTTCTTTACCCTGCTCTTTTATCTGTGCAGCTGCTGCTTCAACCAGTTTGCCGGCAACATTTTGACCTCTTAACGACTCATCCACAAAAGTATGGTCAATAGTACAAATTCCTTCTTCTGATTCAGGGAAAGTAACTTCCGCAATCAATTTTCCATTTTCGTCTTTCGCATAAATTCTGTTTGGCTCTTTTATAAAATCCATATTAAACTCTCCTTATAAATTATTTTTACTGATAATCATACTATTCTTAACAGCAGTATAGACTGAGATTTTTTTGCTGAAATACATAACCGAACTTATTTGAAAGAATTTAAGTTTATTTCAGATATAAATCCCATAAATATACTTCTCATCTAATTAAGTAATATTGTATTCTAAAACCTCCATAACAGCAATATCAACTTCTCACATCATCTTATATATGATATTTCAGAGCCATATAACAGACTGCTTTTTTACAGCATTTTAATACTCCTTAATGGCCATTGCCGTATAAAGAAGAGCTTTTGCACTCTTTATAATATTTAAAATCAGCAGCATTCTTTCTCTATTTCAAAAGGATTTGCCTTTCGTTTTATTTTAAATTTCTTTCTTACTTTATTATTTATTCTGTCAAAGAACATATAAAGAAGCGGAACTACAACCAACGTAAGGAATGTTGAAGTCGCAAGACCACCGGCAATTACAAGTCCCATACCTTTAAGAGTTTCACTGTTTTCTCCGGTGGAGAAAATCATAGGGAACTGGCCAAGTATTGTTGTAAGAGCAGTCATTAAAATAGGTCTTAGTCTTGTCGGGCATGCTGTAAGCACCGCTTGCGTAATATCCATATTGTCCCTGTCTCTCAGTATATTAATATAGTCAATAAGAACAATACCGTTATTAACAACTATACCGACAAGCACAAGACATCCTATAAGAGCCATCATGCTTAACGGTTCATCGGCTATAAATAAAAGGAATATAGCACCTGTAAAAGCAAGCGGTATTGTAAACATAATTACAAACGGATTTATCAGGGATTCAAACTGCGCTGCCATAACCATGTAAACCAGCAATACTGCAAGACCTATTACCAATCCAAGAGATGAAAAGGTCTCGTTCATCATTTCGTTAGTTCCGCCAAGAGTAACAGTATAACCATCCGGCATATTAAGCTGTGAAAGTACAGCCTGAACATCATTGCCTACACTTCCGCTGTCTCTGCTGTAAACGTCACAGGAAACCGTTACATATCTTCTCTGATTATCTCTTGAAATAGATGACGGCACATCGTCCATTATAATTTCAGCCACAGACGAAAGGGGTATTGAGTATCCATACCCTGTGGTAATTGACATATCCTCAATATTTACAAGGTTTGAAACTCTTTCTTCCGGAAATACAATATTTATGTCCATTTCCGTTCCGTCACTTTTAAGGGTAGTTGCTGTATAGCCGGAAACTGTATTTTTAATCTGGTTTGCTACCGAAGAGCCTGTAAGGCCAAACTGCCTTATTTTATCTTTATCCAGCTTAATTGCTATTTGGGTATCGGAATTTTCAATGGAGCTGGTAACTTCTCTTGTTCCTTCTATATTGCTGAGCTGACGCTCTATCTCATCACTTATTTCCTGCAAAGTATCCATATCATCACCGTAAATTTCAACGGTAACACCGCCGCCCATCATAGAGCCCATACTGGACTGAGCAGATACAGATATTTCAGCACCCGCAATATTTTTAAGCTGATTTCTTACCTCTTCAACTATTTCGTCAGTGCTTCTTGTTCTTTCGTTTTTATCTACAAGCTCGCAGTTTATTGTACTTGATTCGCTTGAACCTCTCATGGAACCGGAAGAGCCGGAAAGCTCAACTCTCATAGATTCAAGTTCAGGTATCTTCTCAATAATTTCTTCTGCCTGCAAAGAAAGTTCATTTACAACCTCAACCTTGCTTCCCTTTGGCGCACTTACTGTAACACTAAAACTGCCTTCATCAGAAGATGCCATAAGCTCCATACCAATAGAAGGAACAAGGCACAAAGAAACTGCAAAAATAGCTAAAACGGCTATCATTGTTCTTTTCTTATGCCATACAGCCCATTTTAAAAATCTGCTGTAAACGGCATCAAGTTTTTTTATGAAAATATCAAATAAATTAAGCAGTTTATTTATAAAATCAAGCTGTTTAGGTGCATAATTACGATGTATATTGTTTACATAGTTACCGGACAGCATAGGCACAATTGTAACAGCTGTAAAAAGCGACATTGTAAGAGAAAATACAATAGCATATGCCAAATCCTTCATCATCTGAATAAGCATACCCGAAACAAATATAAACGGCAGGAAAACAACTATTGTTGTAAGTGTTGAACCAACTATAGAAAGCACAACTTCCTTTGCTCCGCGGTATGTGCCTTTAATTTTTCCGTATCCAAGGCTGGTTCTGTAGCGGTATATGTTTTCGATAACTACAACAGAGTTATCAACCAGCATACCAACACCCACCGAAAGACCGCCAAGAGATATAAGGTTAAGTGTTGTACCTGAAAAATATAAAAGAACAAATGTGCCTATAATGGAAATCGGCATTGAAACCGCTATAACACCTGAAAGACCTACGTTCTTTAAAAACACAAAAAGTACAAGTATTGATAAAAACGCACCTGTAAAAATATTTGAAATTACACTGTCAATAGAGTTTTCTATACTGCTGGCGCTTTCATTAACAAGGTCTAAATTAATATTAGTATAGTCCCTTTTTAAGCTTTCAAGCTCTTCTTTTACATTATCTACAACTGAAACTGTATTTCCGTCACTTGTTTTAGATACCGAAATCATTATACATTCATCACCGTTATAGCGGCTTATAGATGTTTTTTCTACTTCTTTTTCGGTTATTTCGGCTATATCACCAAGCCTTATTACAGTACCGTCTGCAATTTCTATAGGGGTATTCTTAACATCCTCTATGCTTGTCATCTGAAGCTGAGTGCTTATTGTAAGTGACTTATCACCATATTCAATACTTCCGCCAGCCTGATTGCTGTTTTCAGCAGAAAGCACTTCGCCAATACCTGTAAAACTGAGTCCTAAGCCTTCAAGGGTTTCAGGGTCAATTTCCACCTGAATTTCTTTTTGGGCACCGCCCATTACATCAACAGAGGCAACTCCTTCCTGCCTTTCAAGACGCGGTACAATATTGTCTTCTGTATATGTTTTAAGCTCATAATCACCCATGCTGTCCGAAGAAACAACAATTGTCGCTACCGGCATTGAATTGGAGTTCATAGACATTACAGAAGGTGAATCACATTCATCAGGAAGCATATTTGTAATCATGCTCAGTTTATCCTTTACGTCCGTTACCGCCTGGTCTATATCAGTACCATAATTAAATTCCAGCATTACTGTTGAACTGCCCTCTGAAGATGTGGAAGATATGGAGTCAATATTTTCAACATTGGCAACAGCGCTTTCTATTTTTTCCGTAACAATGCTTTCAACCTCTTCCGGTCCGGCATCTTCATATGTAGTCATAATCATAACCATAGGCATTTCAACATCAGGTGTAAGAGACATCTGCATTTTGGAAATAGAAACAATGCCAAGAATAATTATTATAAGCATAATCATAATTGTCATCATTGGCCTTTTAATAAAAGTTTTTATAATATCCATTTTCGTCACACCTTTCCGCCGGAAATTTATTCTGTTTCTTCTGCAATGTTAACTGTACTTCCGTCAGAAAGAAAATCCTGGCCTGATACAACAACTAAATCACCCATGTTTACACCGCTTGTTATCTCTATTGACTCATCATTCTTTAAACCCGTTTCTACAATGGTTTTATGGGCAATATTATTTTCATCAACAACAAAAACATATTTTTCGCCGTTTTTTTCTATTACCGTATTTAAAGTAACAGAAACAGTATTCTCTTTTGTATCGAGCACAAGCTTTATTGTGGCAAACATACCGGGTTTAAGCTGATAATCTGAATTATCTATATATGCTTCTACCGCATACAGCTTTGTCTGGCTGTCAGCAGAAGGGGAAACGCCTGAAAGGGTTGTTTCATAAGGAGTATCTGAAACGGCAGAAACTGTAACATAAGCTTTTGACCCTGCCGAAATCCTGTTTATAACATCTTCCGACACATTAAACGACACTTTAACTTTATCAAGGCTGGATATAGTCATAGCTGCGCTTTGAGCTGACGCTGTTGAGCCTTTGGTAATGTTAATACTGCTTATTACTCCGTCAATTTCGGCTCTTACTTTGGTGTCGTTAAGTGTTTTCTGTGCGCTTTCAACCGAAACCTGTGACTGTGCCACAGAGGCTTCCGACTGTTTAACATTGGCCTCGGAGCTTTTCTTTGTTTCTTCTAAAATCTGATTTTCATTAAGCTCCAGTTGTTTTTGTGCAGATTCAAGCTGAAGTTTAAGCTGGTCTACGGTTGACTGTAAATCATCAACTTCCTGTTTTGAAGCTCCGCCAAGCTCATAAAGCTCTTTCGTCTGTTCTAAAGATGTTAAGGCATCGTTATATTGAATTTCATAAGAATCTACTGTAGATTGCAGCTGCTGAAGCTGATTTTCAAGAGTACCGCCTACTGTTGATTCATAGTTTGCCTGAGCAGACTCAAGTCCTGCCTGGGCAGATGAAAGAGAAGCCTGTGCCTGCTGAAGCTGAAGCTGGGCATCTGTGCTGTCTATTTCAAAAAGCACGTCTCCCGCCTTTACTGTATCTCCCAGCGACACATATACTTCTTTAACCGTTCCACCTGAGCTTGGATAAACCGAAACTTCGTTTTCAGCCGTAATTTTCGACGAAACACTGGTAGACTGCTCTATTGTAAGGGGTGTTATTTCCTGAGTATTTACGGTTATGGCAACTGTTTGATTTGATGTTCCGCCTAAAGCCATTTCACTGTTTTTTCCGCCGCATCCGACGAAAGATAATATAATAAGAATCGAAGATAGAATTACCGAAATACCTCTTTTCATTATTAAGCCTCCTTATTTATTTAAAACAAATCCATGTTTGTAAATTTTTCAACATCAAGCATATGGTTATACAGGCTCTCTAAAATGCTGTACTCCATTTGAGCCATATCCCGCTCTGCCTGCATTAGCTCTAATTCAGATATTGTGCCTTCATTATACTTTTGCAGTGAGATATTATAGCTTTCCTTCATATCCTCAAGCTCTGTCATATTTAAATTTATAGTGCTTTCTTCTGATTTAATGGTATTGTATAATGTACGCATTTCCTCTCTTACACTGTCTTTCTGGTCTTTTAAAGAAAGGTCGGCACTGTTTAAATTATTTACAAGGCTGTCGTAAGAATAAACTTCAGTACTATCTTCATTAAGTCCGCGTATATTGTAGTTTTCCTGTGCATTGTTCAGCTCTATTTCGCTTATCTGCACAGAGGCGGCAAGAGGAATTTTAGTATCTATATATGATTCTATGGAATTTGGCAGTTCAAGTATTTCATATGTAACAGGCATTTCAAAGCTGTATCTTGTATTCTCATCTACGCCTATAAGTACATTTAAAGATTTATATAAAAGCTCCAATTCTTCTTTGGTTATATTAAGCTCTTCTTTGGATTTTTGATATGAAAGCTCCGACTGTTTAAGAGATTCATCAGAAAGAAGTCCCAGCTTGTTTTTCTTACGGTCTATCACAAGCTGTTTTTCTTCTGTTTTTAAAGATTGTTCCTGTATGGCTATTTCTCTTTCTGCAAGAATTATCGATGCGTAGGTTTGTTTAGTAGAGTATTTTACTTCTTCTTCGGCAGCTTTTTTAGATATACGTGTGCTTTTATAATTGTTTTGGCTGTTTAATAAATTTACCAAATTAGAATAGCTGTAGCTTCCGCTGTAAGATTCACCGTAAAACTCCCATTGTTTTTCTATTAAATCAAGGCTGCTGGCGAGAGTTTTTGATGACGAGCTGTTTTTAACGGCTCTTTCCAAAGCTTCATCAAGGGTTAAAAGCTCATTATCACTTGTATCACCGGGAAAAACTTGTGTATAAGTTTGATATAAATTCGCTATGCTTTCTTCTGAAGAATCTTCAGTTTGGGCAAATGCAGTCTGTGATATCAAAACACAGGCTAAAATAACAGGAATTATTTTCCCTTTCATTAACATCTTCCTTTCATTAATAATTAAAACCGTAATAAGGATATATAACTTTTTTAAACTGAAGTTTAATTGAATATGAACTGGATATGAACTTTTGAAATTTTTATAATTTGTTAACATTGTTTAAACATAGTTCACAAACAGGTTATATAATGCTTTTTAAAAGGAGCTGAATATATGTTTAATATACTTATAGTAGAAGATGACAAAGAACTCGGAAGGCTTTTCTGCACAGTGCTTGAAAAACGAGGATATTTTTGCATGCTGGCAAAAAACGGTGAAGAAGCATTGGATTTGCTTGACAAAGAATATATTGATTTGATTATATCCGATATAATGATGCCTAAAATGGACGGATATACGTTTATTAAAACCATAAGAGAAGCACAGTTTAAACAGCCTGTGCTTATTATTACAGCAAGAGACAGGTTTGAAGACATAGAAAAAGGCTTTAACAGCGGAACAGATGATTACATGATAAAGCCTATTAATATAAATGAAATGGTTTTAAGGGTGCGGGCTCTTTTAAAAAGAGCCCAGATAAACAGCGAAAGAAAAATAGAAGTAGGAAATACAGTCCTTGAATATGACTCATTTACCGTTTATATAAATAACACAGCAGAAGAACTTCCTCAAAAGGAGTTTTTACTGCTGTTTAAACTTCTGTCATCAAACAATCATATTTTTACACGCCAGCAGCTTATGGATGAAATTTGGGGTATGGATTCGCAAAGTGAAATGCGTACTGTTGACGTACATATAGGCCGGCTTAGAGAGCGTTTTAAAAATTGTGACGATTTTGAAATTGTAACCGTACGCGGCCTTGGATATAAAGCGGTGAGAAAAAAATGAAAAAATTTTCCGGATTAAAAATTACTATGCTCTTTTTTCTGCTTTCGTTTTTTATACAGTTTATAAGCAGTTCAGTTATGCCGTTTTTAACATTTTTCCTTGTGAAAAACGGCATAAATATGGAACCCAACCTCGTTTTATTTTCTGTGCAGCTTGCTATTATAAGCTTTGTAGTAGGAACTGTTTTGGCATGGATTGTGGCAAAAAGGGTTTTAAAACCAATTTCCGACCTTAATGATGCAACTAAAAAAATAGCAAAAGGCGAATTTGACGTACACATAGAAGAAATGGGTATAGGCAAAGAGCTCTGCGAAATGACAAAAAGCTTTAATATAATGGTTGAAGAATTAAAAAATACAGAAACATTCAGAAATGATTTTATTGCCAATGTTTCCCATGAATTTAAAACACCTATATCCGCCATAGAGGGCTACGCTACTCTTTTGCAGGACAAAAGTATATCGGAAGAAGAAAAAGACACGTATATAGAAAGGATAATTTCCAGTTCAAAAAGGCTTTCTTCTCTTTCCGGAAATATACTTATGATTTCTAAACTTGAAAATCAGGAAATACTGCTGGATAAAACTAAATATTCTTTAGATGAACAGTTAAGAAATATAATACTTATGCTTGAAAATTTGTGGAATGAAAAAAACCTAAATTTAGATATCGATTTGGATAACATAACATTTTACGGCAATAAGAATGTTGTTTCTTACATTTGGATTAATATTTTAGGCAATGCAATAAAGTTCACCCCTAACGGCGGCGTAATATCAATAAAAATGTATAAAAAGAACAGCAGCATTATTGTTGATATTTCTGATAACGGCATAGGAATGACTGAAGAAACATTAAAGCACATTTTTGAAAAGTTTTATTGCGGTGATAAATCTCACGGCAGCACAGGAAACGGACTTGGACTGGCACTGGCAAAAAAAGCTGCTGAAGTTTCAGGTGGCCGAATAGAAGTTGAAAGCGAAAAAAATATAGGAACAAAATTTACAGTTATACTTCCAAATAATGTTAATAATAATTAATCACAGTCATTTGCTTATTAAATCCGTCTCAGTATTAAAATATTCCGAGATATTTGTTTTTTATTGCACACAGAAGCTGTGATAAACAGTTATTTCCAGAACATTAGCAAATTCAATATTGCAATACATACTTTATTTGAATAATGAAGAGGAGTCGGCAATATGCCAAATACAATTCGGGTAGCGGCATATTGCCGTGTTTCAACAAAAAAGAAGAACAGCTGTAAAGCCTTGAAACACAAAAACAGGTATTTACCGAATATGCCAAAACCCAAGGTTATGAACTGGTGCATTTATATGCAGGCACTATAGACAATAACCTGCTCAAAAAGATTATTGAAAAAATAGAGGTTTCAGCAGACGGCAAAGTTAAAGTTAGACTTAAAATTAAGACGCAAATATAAAAATAAGGTTATAATAAAATTATATAAACAGAACTTTTGCAACAAAATTTTCTAACTTATAAAGGGTGAAAAGCTTAAAAACATCGAGATATAATACTTTCATTGCTTCATATAATCTGAATATTTTTTTCTTTTCTTTATTAATTAGGCTTTCCGAATATCAGATATATGATATATGAACATACAAAAAACCGTGATCATAAGACCACGGTTTTATAATTTTACTCTAATGGCATTGCATTAAACGTAAAAACAAAACTTTCACTGCCATCTCCCCACGAGAGCGAATATTGAGCTTTATCACCGGAAACAAACTCGCCGCTTTCGGAATCAAGTTCCTTGTATATCCTATCAGCTATGTCACTTACCTGTCCATCGCCATTCATTAATATATCATAATTTTCTATAATATACATACTCAAATAAACATATGCATAAAATAAAGTTAGCTGATCATTTGTCTGTGTGTTTCCATCAAATATTACTTCCAGTTTATTTATATTAGAATCTGTATCATCTGCATAAAAATTAAATACAATATTTTCTGCATTAGTATATTTAAAACATTTTAAACCAGAAAATTCTCCATTAGAAATATCTGTTTCTTCCACTGTAGACACATCAATTAAACTACTTTTTACATCTTCATTTGAATTAACTCCCAAGTTAAACATTTCAATATATTGATTTATACTAATTTCAATATTTGGAATGTTTTGAGTCTTTGAACTGCATCCTGTTGCTAAAATCCCCATAATAACTGTTATTATAACCATCCTTAAAGCTTTAATAAAAATCACCCTTTCCCCAAAAATAAACATTATTATCACAAATTATAATATCATATTTTTCATTTTATTTCAAACTATATATCAACAATAAAAACCCTTGATTTCTCAAGGGTTTATAACATTCATTTAGTATTATAAATATGCACCTTGCTTTTTTATACCAAACTGCTTTGCCGTCTGGAGCACTGTAGCATTGTATTTTATAATATAGTTTGCTATCTCAACAGCCTTTCTTCAATATACTCCTTCAATAAAACAACTTCCTCTGTCTTGATTAGTAATTTATATTCATATAAATATAAAAGTATACCGAAAAGCAGTTCTTTAACTTCTTGTCAGCAAGACAATATTTGTTATATTAGGCTGTTTCTATCCGAAAATTTATTTGCCAATATATTTGTTTTCTTAAAGATTAAGTTTGATTATATTGAAAAAGGTTAATAGATAGACTTAATAATTTTATATTTTTAACTGTTCACTTAACTTTTGTCAACTTCTATGTATATATTTAACTCATTATTCACAGCTAAATATAAAAAGCTCAAACCGTTATATTTATAAAGATTCATTTCTCCATTAAAGATTGTATCTGTTAATGGTGCTATAATTCCTTCAAAATCTTCTGTTGGTATATCACCAAAAATACTTCTTATTACTGTAGAAAATACTGAAACAGTTTCCTGCATTTCTAAATTATCATCAAATTCTATATTTGGATCAGCATTATTGCATTTAATCAAAATGCTCTCAAAACCATCTCGGCCTCTATAGCCAGATAACAATAATTTTGTATCATTTTCAAAATAATATTGATAGAATATATTATCAAGATCTGTATCAGATTCTATAAATTCAAAATCTGATATAGGTTCAAATTCAAAAAAAGAAGCAAATAAATTATAGTTTGTCTTAAATTGCTCTTCAGAAATTACCATAAAAGAACCTTTTATCTCAGCTGGTACAAATTCGGCATCATTAATTACAACACTATAGGCATTCATACCAATAATACTGTTATTATCCGGCGTTGAGTCGGAAGAAAAAACTCCCTTAAAAACTCCCCATGCTGTTATAGAATCCCCCACTAATACTCTTTCCTCTGGAACATCTGAAGAAAATACAACAAGCATTTTACTTTCAGCATCGTTGTTTACATCAACATAGGCACTAATAGACTCTTCATCTTCATATATGTCCGAAACAGTGCCTTCTATGTAAATATCGTTATTTTCATAGTCTTTGGGATTTCTGTTTAGTTCATTAAACTCAACAGATTGGCATGATTCCTTGTAACTTTCAATATCTTCAGGTATTTGAGATTCTGTCACATTTTCACTGCTGCACCCTGAAATCAAAAGCATAATTGTAATAAATGTTAATAATAATTTTTTAATACTCATCTACATCCCCCATTCTTATTGCAACATAAACTTTATGTACATAAATTGTAACAGATTTTCCCATAAAAATCCATAATTCGTTGAATTTTTTTGATTATTTTATATTAAAATAAAAAGAGCCATATTTTTTTAATACAAAAACCCCTTATCTATATTAATATCTGTTCAATCAATCAATAAATATTTTATAAATCTTCAAATCCAAATATAATGTTAAATCAGCTTCATGTTTTGTTGTGTTTTTTACTGCACTGTGATAGTATAATAAATGCAGTATATTGATGATTTTTTTGCTTTTTGGGGAGGGATTTAAATGTATTATATGTTTATTGGTGCAGTACTGTCTGGAGCAGTTGTTGGCGCAATTCCGGCAATTTTAGGTGCAACAAAAGGAAAAATAAATTTAGGGTTATGTGGTTTTGCAGCTTGTCTTGTAGGGTCTATTTTATTAGGATTGATTCTTTCAGTTCCTATTTGTGCTGTTTTTATATATTTAATTTTGAAGAACTCTTCTGATAATACGTCATCCAACTCTAATGTACCTAATCCTTTAATAGAAGAAAATAAAAATAATGCTGATATACCATCTCAGATTCAAAAATTATCAGAATTAAAAGAAAGCGGAATTTTAACTGAAGAAGAATTTCAAGAAAAGAAATCTCAACTGCTGTCAAAAATGTAATATTAAACCAATATCTTATATCTATAATTCCGTTGCTATAAAAATATAAGGCATAATTGAACATTATACCACTTGTTATCCAGTATATTATAAATGCTGTTATTTAGTATTATACAAGCGCAGAGGGCAAAGCATACTACTCAAACTTTACCCTCTGTGCTTATTTTTCATTATATGAGCCGTCTAATAGTTTCTTAATCAAATATATTATATAACGTCAATTCCTATATTAACTGTTTCAGCATTTGCTTCATGGTTCATGCATTCCAGTGATACACTTTAAAATTAAATTTACTTCTCTTATGCTGTAAAGTTTTCGGCATTTTCTTTTATTGTTTTTATTGTTTCCAAAATAGCCTCTCGTGTTTTTAAATCAAAAAGCTTTGTAAAGCTAACCGGCTTATCAAAAGGCGGTTTTTGAAGTTCTGTCACACTTTCCATGTAACCGTTTTGTTCTACATAATTTATTATCTTTTTTAAAAAAGCGTTTTGTCTTGAGTTTAATGACTCGTCATCCATAAATGACGAAAAAGCTTTCATTGCGGCATCATGGTCAAGCTTGGCTATTCTTCTTATAAGCAGTCCAAAAGGCGTATCTCCGTATTCCCTGTTGTAATCTTCCTTGCTGCCTAACTCACAGGTAAGTATTCTTTCCAGCTCCTGATAATCTCCCTGACTTAAAGGCAAGTTGTGGTTAATTTTGTAAATAGCCATTGTATCAGGGTGTTCTTCAACATACCTGTTTACTTTTTTTCTGTAGTCCTCAAAGTCGTATGCCTGTTCCAGCTTTTGCCCTTCTTTTGTTTCAACTATCGGGTCTGTAAGGCTTGTTACTATTAAATTTCTCTTGCCTTCATCAACAAGAAACTGCATAACACCCCTAAGCTCTTTGCGTACTTTTTCAAAAAGAAGTATGTCATTTGAGTTTAAAAAGCTTTCTTCCTGTACTTCTTTTATTACTTCAAGCTTTTCTTTTACCTGTGGTATTGTAGCTTTATTTTGAAGCCTTTGGGAAACATCATAAAGCTGCTTTTTTGCTGTTTTTATGCTTGCTTTTGACTCCAATGCGGCAAGCATCATGCCATACATAAAATTGTCAAACCTTTTAGCCGCCTCGTCATCGTCATCAGTATCTACAATAGTCGCTATTTCTTTAGTCAGCTCTAACTTGTCCGTTTCACTCAAACAGTCAAAGGCATTGTCTTTTTTGAATTTTTCAACATACCGCCTTTTCAGCCTTACACTTGTTATTTCTTCCGACAGCGCTTTAACCTGTCCATGGCATATATCAACAAGCTCTTTTCTTAAAGATTGATATTCCTCATCAGCAAATGAAGCAGCCTGCAAAGCCGAAATAATATTTATCCTCTTTTCAAAAATACTTTCTTTAAGGGTTTTGGCTTCTTTTACTTCAAAACCTTTGGGCTGTTGCCTGAAAAATTCAAAATTACCGCAGTAGTCAAATATAAGGAATCTTCTTTTGCCAACATACTCTCCGTCAATACAGTCTACACATGCCAAGTCAGGTGCAAGCCTTGTTCCTCTGCCTATCATCTGCCAAAACTTGGTTTTAGAGCGTACTTTCTTAAAAAATACAAGATTAACGCATTCCGGCACATCTATTCCCGTATCCATCATATCAACGGATATGGCTATTTGCGGCATTTTATCAGTTACTTCAAAATCCTCTATAATATTTATAGCATGGCTGTCTTCACATGTAATAACCTGGGCAAACTGCCCTTTATATTTTTTATAAAGAGCATTAAATCGTTCTAATATTAGATTTGCATGGTTTTTGTTTTGAGCAAATATAATTGTTTTGCCCAAACGGTCACCACCTGCAACTTTTATGCCTTTTTCCATTAAATCCTGCAAAACCATATCAATAGTAGGTCTGTTGAATATAACATCATTGAACTTTTGAGAAGGTATAAATTCCGGCATGCTTCCGTCATCTTCTGTAAAATCATCTTCATACCTTTCTTTGTCCTTCTCTGAAAGCTTATCGTATGTAATGCCTTCATCACTAAAAAGTGTTTTAACTTCATAATTATAATAATCTACAAGAACATGGTCTTTATCAACTGCCGTTTCATAGTCATAGGCATAAGTCGGAACATTGTTTTCCAGGTCAAAAAACTCATAAGTGTTCCTGTGAACGTCGTCTTTAGGCGTTGCCGTAAGACCTATAAGCAGTGCGTCAAAATATTCAAATATAGCACGGTATTTTTTGAAAATACTCCTGTGGCTTTCATCAATTATAATTAAATCAAAATGCGCCGGAGTAAATAAAATACTGTTGTCCTCGTTTTTTTCATTGCTTATGGCATTAAGTATTGTAGGATATGTCGAAAAAACTATCCTTGCCCTTCTATCCTCTTTGTTTTCGCAAAGATTACATAACGTCATATCCGGAAGATATTCCTTAAATCCGTCTTTTGCCTGTTTTACAAGAGCTGTTCTGTCTGCCAGAAAAAGTACGTTTGTAACATATCCGCCGCGGCTTAAAACGTCAACAAGGCTTGCGGATGTTCTTGTTTTGCCTGTGCCTGTTGCCATAACAAGCAGGCTTTTTCTGAAACCTTCTTCAATATTGTCACATACGGCACGTATAGCCTCTTTTTGATAATATCTGTCGGTTATTTTGTCACTTATGGCTATGTCTTTTAAAGGTTTTATGTCTTCACGTCTGTTTATTATTTTTTGAAGGTCGTCTTTGCAGAAAATACTGCTTACCTGTCTTTCTGGTCCTGTTTTATCGTCCCAGAAATATGTTTCAAAGCCGTTAGTTAAAAATATAATCGGTCTTACACCGGACTTTCTTTCCAATGAGTCGGCATATAAAACAGCTTGTGTTTTACTAATTTTCGGGTCTTTGCTTGTACGCTTTGCCTCAATAACAGCCAAAGGTTTTCCGTCTTTGCCGTAAAGCACATAGTCGGCACGTCCTTTTTTGCCCAAAACTCCGCCTATGTCATTAAATTCTTCTTCCGTTCCCACGTCTTTATTTGTTCCTTCTAAATGCCAGCCCATACGCTTCAAATCCAGGTTTATATACATTTTTCTTGTTTCAAACTCCGATAAATCCTCGGCAGTAAATGTTCTGGTATTTTTGTTGTTTTCCTTTTGGGCTGTGAGCTTTTCCGACATTTCTTTTATTTTTTGAAGAAGCTCTTCTATTTTGTTTTGCTGCTGTTCAATAAGGCTTTGCTGTGCTTTGAACTTTTCTATATCAACCTTCTCATTTGGAATTAAAGACTCGTCAAATTTCCGTTCCTGATAGTCTTTTCCGTAGCAGTAATCTATCCATTGAATAAACTCAAAAAGCGACCTCATGGAAAACAAAACTTCGGCTTTTGAAATATTATTGCCGGTATGTACTCCGTTATTGCCAAGCTTAATTATAAAAGGTATTTTCTTCCATGTATCGGCATTTACTGCAAAGCGGAAGCTGGGTTCATGTATAAGTGACTGAATGTTATTCTTATACGGCATTTTCATTGTGTTATCAATGGCATAAATCCACTTTACAGATAGTTCCAAAGCCTTACGGCATGCAGTTGCACACATAGGCAAAGAAGTAAAATAAATTTTTTCCGCATCTATACAGGCATTGGCAAAAAGGGCGTATTCGGTTTTATTTTGAAGGAATGAAAAGTTAGTCATGGGGTCACCTCATTTTATTACTATATTTCATCTGTTTCATTTGAAATACTGTTTTTATCTGTTTCTTTATGAATCCTTTTTGCCTGATTAATTCTTATTATTTTTTGCATTATAGTAATAAGTTTTTTTGAGTTAAATATGTTGAAGATTAAATTCTCAAGCTCTTCTCTAGTATCACATGTATAAATATAACCGGTTTTAGAACTAGAAATGCTTTTAGCTACACTTTCTTCAAGTATTACATCCACAGGATAATTGGATATACCATATTTTATAAAAAATACTCTATACTTATATTTGTCATATTCAGGTGTATAAATATAACATTCAAATTTATGTGCTTCTTGTCCCATTTCTCCTAAATCATCTTGTACATTAAAAGTTTTAGTAGCATCCTGTAACTCTTCAGCTAAACTAGCAAATCCTTTTTTTACATAACTATACGAAAATACTTTTCCATTGTATGCTTTTATTTCTCCTGAAATAATATTATTAGTTTCACAGCTTAATTGTAATAATATATTTTCAATCACTTTATCTGGTGCAGTTAAGTCGATATCAGAAAAATCTAATTTTTCACTTATCTCTAGTTTCTTTACCATAATATTAATCCTCCTTTATTTCAAAAACTATTGGCAGATGATCACTTATTTTTTTATCCGGATGACCTTTTTCATCTAATAAATATCTTGTTTTCGTCTCAGTTAAAATTTTTAAACTACTATCAATAAACCTATTTCTTAACGATGGTCTTATTATAACCTGATCGAAGATATTCCAATAAGTGTTTTTAACCCTACCGCCATTATAATAATAAGTTCCATAAGGTTTATTAAAATCTCCCAAAAAATTCCACATTGGATTATAAAACATAGAATATTCTCTTCCTGCTATTTTTCTAACTCTTCTCTTAGCTTCATTACATATAGGGATTCCATGAAAAAAACGTGCATCAACACAGCTAGAATCATATGGATTTATATTAAAATCACCAACTATAATAGTATTTTCTGAATTTTCCTCTTTTTCTACATTTTTTATATCGTAAATAATTTCTTCAATATGAATTTCTCTAATTTCTTCATGCTCTGCATATAACTTGCTATTTAAATGAACACAGCATAAAATATATTTACCATTAATTAACTGAATTGTAGCATTATATGTATCATGCCTAGGCTCAACACAACTTAAATTTCCTATTAATTTTATACGTTCACAATTTGTATAATATATTCTCATTTCCAATCCGTTTAGTAACAATTCATTTTTAAGATTATCTAAGTTATCAGCATATTCAGCTAAAGCAACAATATTTATATTATTTTCCATTATTATTTCACTTAATATGGTATTAATATTTTTATTTTTATGAGTATTCCAAAATAAAACTTTCATTTTAAATTTTATCACCTACCCAAAATACTCCTGCATTAAAGCCTTTTTAAGTGTTTCCAATTTTTCAAGGCTCTCGTTTATTTTTGTTTTTGTTTTTTCTGTTTGACTTGCAAAGTCGGCAAATTGGTTTTGTAAATCTATTGGAACTATTGGAACAAGAAATTTGCGTATATCACCTAATGACAAAAATTTTTGTGTTCCACCCCTATTACAAGACATTGTTATTTTTTCAAAGTAACTAGAATCTAAGATTTCTTTAACAAAGATATTTGATATTTCACTACTTGCAAACTTTATTAATGCAACATTTTTGATTGCAAATTGTTTTTTAGTGTTAACAATAACAGGATTTCCTATAGTTCCAATCATTGGCATAACAATATCTCCAAAATCAACCTTAGAGCGTTGATTTATTTTATCAAAATCATCTTTAGAAATCATTTTACAATCTTTAAAGTCAATAGTATTAGAAGTGAAGTTCTTTGATGTTAATAAAGGGTATCCTTTATCTACATACTCTGGTGAATCATGAGTCCCATCACGTACATCACAAAGCGTATCCAGCGGCTTAAAGTCCCACCCATATGGATTTATCATTAAATCCCCAAACATCTCCACAAACTTAGCCTTTACCAATAAATCCAGATTTTCCAGTTGTTGGCTACGTTTTGCAATTAAGTCACTGACCTTGTCCAGCACTGCCACAATTTTTTGCTGTTCCTCAAATGATGGAATTAATATTTGTAAATCTGAAATGTGTTCATTTCTTAAATTATTTATATTAGCACCTGCTGAAACAGCAGAAATATTGCTACGATAATATTGTGATTGAAAAAAATAACCAATATATTTAGGACATTTAGTATGTGGACGAACAACTTTACAAAAAGCTCCAAATACCATATGTAAATCTTTTTCAATAAAAGCTGCTTTCCCTACAAGTTCCTTACTACCACTAGATGTACATACAAGTATATCTCCCTGCTTTAAATATTGCTTTTCACTCACTTTGTCCTTTAAAACGTATACAACATCATCTAATATGATTTTTCCATCTTGTATATTATTTGCTCTTAATAATACAATACTATTATCATCTAATACATCTCTTAAATCATTTGGTTTATAAGAAACTCCCCTAATTTGTTCTACAACATCCCCTAACTTTGCCATTACACCATCTCCTCCAATTCCGCAAGCCCTGCTGTAATTTCCCCTTCCAGCTCTTTAATGTCTGAAATAATTTCAGATACAGGCGGATAGTTTACAGGCACATATTCAACTTTTTTGTACTTGTTTATTGAAAGGTCGTAACTGTTTTCGGCAATCTCTTCTTTAGGAACAAAAAAGCTCTGCTCCGTTCTTTGTCTTTCTTCCTCTTTATCCAAATTTTTAAAACGCTCTATAATATCCGGTATGTCGTTTTCTTCAACTGCACTGCGCTTATCATCAAGGCTGAAACCGTCGGCTCTCATGTCGTAAAACCAAACTTTATCAGTACCGCCTGCCCCTGTTTTTGTAAATATCAAAACAGCTGTTGAAACACCGGCATAAGGCTTAAACACTCCAGAAGGCATTGAAATAACTGCTTTAAGCTGATTATTTTCAACAAGCTCTTTTCTTATTGCCTGATGTGCTTTACTGCTGCCGAAAAGAACTCCGTCGGGAACTATGCAGGCACAGCGTCCGCCTTTTTCAAGCATACGGAGAAAAAGAGCTATAAACAAAAGTTCTGTTTTTTTTGTATTTGTAACGGCTTTTAAATCGTCGTTAATACTTTCGGCATCAACGGTGCCTTTAAAAGGCGGATTAGCAAGGCACAGAGTATATTTGCCTTTAATACTGTTTTCCTTTGAAACGCTGTCTTTATAATCAATTTCCGGGTTTGTAACGGAATGAAGCATAAGGTTCATGGCAGAAATACGAAGCATTGTCCTGTCAGTATCAAAGCCGGTAAATGTTTCACCGTTATATCTTTCCCACTGCTCGGTTGTCATAGTGTCCTCATAATTTTGGCGGATATATTCAGCCGATGACACAAGAAAGCCGGCTGTACCACATGCCGGGTCACATATTATATCGTCAGGTGCAGGTGCCATAAGCGAAACCATCATTTCACGGATATGCTTTGGTGTTCTGAACTGACCGTTATGTCCGGCTGTTGAAAGCTTACTGAGCATATACTCATAAGAATCCCCCTGCATATCAAGCTCTGCTATATCGTGCTCATACAAATCGTCAAGACCTGTTATTATTTTTTGCAGAACCTGAGGTGTAGGAATTATAAATATAGCATCTTCCATATATCTGGCAAAAGCTGTTTTTTTACTGTCTTCTTCACCGTTTTCGTCGGTTATTTCTATAAGCTCGCCGTTTTCGTCAAAGTCAGGCAGTCTGCCGTATTTCATCTGTTTTATGGCAGGAAAAACCCTTTGGGATATTATTTCAAATATCTCCCTTGGGTCTTTATTTTTAAACCGGCTCCACCTCATCATTTGACCGTTTGGTGACTGTGGAAATATTTTGCTGAGTTTTTCGCCGGACATATTCTCCATTTCTTCCGTTTCAAGCTCTTTTTCGTCAAGAGAACGTATAAACATAAGGTATGTAAGCTGTTCAATTACAGTAAGAGGGTTTGTTATTCCCCCTGCCCATATATCAGTCCAAATTTTATCTATTTTATTTTTAATTACTCCCGTTATCATGCGTCAATCCCCCTGTTTTAAAGTAAAACTTAATACTTTAAGTATAGTATATTTTTACTCCAAACTCAATTAAGGAATTTCATATTACGACAAAAAAATCCACATGTTTTCATTTTTCTAAACAAGTGGATTTTATTAAGCTATTCCATATTTAACTATGGTACTGAAATATATATGAATATTCTATAATAATAAATTCAGTTACAATAATGTACTCAAAATATAAATTGAAGCATACTAAACTTTAAGCGTCCCTCACCATTTACATAATATATTGCAGAAAGCAGCATTTCGGATGATTCAATACCCATCATGGCTTTTGGCGAAAGGTTTGTAATTGCAAGCAGTGTTTTTCCGAAAATTCTTCCAATTCATAATATTGTATATTCAACTGAGTATTATTTAATATATCAAAAAAAGTAAATTTAAAACCAACTAATACATTAGAGTTAATTAAACACAAAATAAGCCGGTTTTTTTGTGTATCATCAATATTTCTGAAACTTTTCTTAAATAAATTCAGTTTTCAAAAACCCTTGATTTCTCAAGGGTTTTATAATATCAAACAATAGTTGTATGCTTTTGCTTATTTCGTACTTATTTAAAATTTTTACGCACAGCTTTTAATCAAACCAAAAACAAACCTATATTTATAAAGAAAATATATCATTAATTTCTGTTTCAAACAAATCGTTTAAATTTCCACTGTTTCTGCCAAGAAAATCCACAACATAGGCCTTGCAGGCAGGATTTTCTTCCATACTTTCTAAAATTAAATCTCTGGTATCAGAATTTATAATCCCCTCATCTGCTAAAAATTCAGCAGCTTCAACACTGGCTTTGCGGCATATCTCCGGCAGAAAAGTACTTAAATTTTTCTTTATATATTCTGAATACTTTGATTTAACATGATAATTTAAGCTTTTTATATTTTTAAGAGCGTTATTTATAAATGCGGACTGAGTTTTTTCATCAAACTTATTCCACATTTCTTCCGAAGGTGCCGAATATATGCTAATTTCCACACTGTCTTCCAAAGAAGCTATGGCTTCAAACGACTCATCATCCAGATTCTCAGAGAGAATTTCAACACTTTTAAGGCTGCGGCAGTAGCCAAGCAAATCCCGGCCTAAATGCCTTACACTTTTGGGTATAGTAATGGTTTTAAGCTTATAACAGTCGAAAAAAGCACACTCTCCTATACTTTCAAGACCTTCTTCCAACACTATTTCCTCAATACGGAAGCAGTCTCTGAAACAGTTTTCGCCTATTTTTTTAACGGTTTTTGGGATAACAGCCTTTTTTAAGTAAAAGCAGTATCCAAAAACCCTGCCGCATATTTCCTCAATTCCATCCGGCACAGTAAACTCCTTTATTGCCGGACAGTTATAGAAAATACTGTTTGAAAGCTTTTTAATTCTGCCGTCCAAATTAATTCTGCTCAGCTTTGTACAGCCCCAAAACGCACGGCCGCCTATTTTAGTTACACTCTCAGGCAGTTTTATTTCCGTTATCTGGCCGCAGCTGTCAAAAGACAGCTCTTTAATCTCCTCAATTCCATCCGGCACGGTAAAAACACCCTCTGCCTTTTTAGGGCACACTATAAGTGTTTTCATGCCTTTATCGTAAAGAACGCCGGAAACGGATTTAAAAAATCTGTTTTTTTCAGAAACATTTATCTGAGTTAAATAAATATCGCCGTAAAAAACATTATCCCCTATAACTTCCACTGTTTCCGAAATATTAACTGTTTTAAGCTTTGTGCAGGCGCTGAAAGCACTGGCATTTATTCTCTTTACGCCTTTAGGTATGTTTATTACTTCTGCGGCAGACTTGAAAAACGCCATTTCGCCTATAACTTCCGTTCCCTTTGGTATATCGACAACTCCGCCGTTTCCGGTATATTTATTAAGACAACCGTCTTTTATTTCAAAATCCATTTAAATCGCCTCAAAAATTAATCTCAAGATTTTCTATCCTTGCAACAATATCCTTCTGTCTTTCAGAAAAGAGAAGCTCTTTATTGTATTTAAAATACTCCTCACATCCGTAGCGGCTTATAAATGCCGAGCCGTAATGGCTCATTGTAAGCTCTGTTATAAGTATTACCATTTCCTGTCCGCTTCCGAAAGATTTCTCACAGAACCTGAATACGTTGTTCATATCCTCCTTTGTTTCCTGTGCCTGTGCTTTTAAGGCGTCGGCAAGAGATTTAAAGTCGGATTTTATAATCTCAAGGCACTGCCTTGAGTCGGTTATGCCGCCTTTTATTATTTTGCTTTGTGCCTCGTCTAAGAATTTAATTATATTTTCAAACTTAATCCCCTTTTCATAAGAAAGAGAATTGGATTTTTTGAGCATTGCCATTTCTGACCTTTGATTTTTAATGCTCTCGGATATAATTTCGCTTACAGATAAGTTGTTTTCAGATATTTTGAAGGCTATATTTTTAATAATGGCAACAAGGCTCTTTACTACTTCCTCTTTTGATATTACAATTGATGTTTCTTCTGTTATTTTATCATTTAAAAGACCTAAAAGCGCCATTCTTTCGTCAAACTTTGCATTCTTTGCCCTTTCTGCTATATCGTCTGATACAACGCCTGTAAATATTTTCTCTATCTCATAATCGGATTTATATTTGTTGTAAAGGTCATAGTACAATGCAAAATCACGTGCTATATTTGTGTTTTGTATATATTGGCCTATAAGTTTTATATCAACTTTTATATTCTTTTTCTCGTAAATTTTAATCATCTGGGATAAATCATCCCAGCCTCTGGCTGTTACAAAGCTTTTGCCGTTTACTGTTGTTTCAACTTTATAAAAATTGCCTTTTTTAATATCCAGATATGTAACAACACTGCCGTGGAAACGCTTTTTCAAGGCGTATTCCTTCCATGCGTCAAAGTCCGGCTCAATATCTATTCTTTTAAGCCTGTCCCATGTGGCAATATCAAACTCCCTTACAGATTTGTTGTACTGCGGCGGATTTCCGGCTGTTACTACTATCCATCCGTCAGGAACTTTATGCCTGCCAAATACTTTGTACTGCAAAAACTGGAGCATTGACGGAGCTAAAGTTTCCGAAACACAGTTTATTTCGTCTAAAAACAGTATTCCTTCCTTAACTCCCGTTTCTTCAATTAAATCATAAACTGAAGCTATAATCTCGCTCATTGTATATTCCGAAACGGAATATTTGTCACCGCCGTAATTCTTTTCTATTATAAACGGCAGACCCAAAGCGCTCTGCCTTGTGTGATGTGTCATTGAGTAAGAAATAAGGCCTATACCCATCTCCTGAGCTATCTGTTCCATTATGGCCGTTTTGCCGATGCCGGGAGCACCCATTAAAAACACAGGTCTCTGCCTCTCTATAGGTATCTCGTAATTGCCGAACTCGTCTTTTGAAAAATATGCCATAACAGCATTTTCTATCTGTTCCTTAGCTTCCTTAATATTCATAACCGCACACCTCTTTTAAAAATCCTCTTCTCCCAAAACAAGGCGTATAGCCCATGAAGGCACATCATAATCATTATAATTATCGTCTACAAATATAAATGCCGTTCTGTAATCCGGTGCATTAACAGGATACTTGCCGTATCCATCGGTAAAATATATAAGTCCCTTAATATCGGTAATATCCTTCTTTTTAATAAGCTTTTCCACATGCTCAAATACCGGTGTAAAATCAGTGCCGCCAAAACCTTTAAGAACCATGGTTTTCATATACTCTTCAAGCTCTTCGGCGTTTCTTATTTTCTTATCCTCCTGTATTTTGCAGTCGCACTGGATTATATGTATGTTTACTTTTGTAAAAAAGCTTTCGCTCTGTTTTAATATGTTGTATGTTTTAGTTATAAATTTCTGAACAACATCGCCTTTAACAGAGCCGGATGTATCTATGGCAATAACAAAGTCTTTTATTTTCTTGATTTCTTTATATTCCAAAGACTCTATAAGCGGCATGTTGCCGTATATATCAAGGCCGTAGGTATAAAACACATAGTCAAACTCGTCATCATTTACCATTATCTCCTCGCCTAATGATGAAAACTGGCGCAGAAACTCGGTATAGTCGTATTTTTCACGGTTGCACTCTTTTAAGCTCTGAGTAAGCTCACCCGCCTTATCTCCCCATTTTTTAGACATGGTTTCCAAATCCGTCTGCACCTGACGGGATATTTCCTCCCACATCTGGCTTAAATCGGAAGAGCCTTCCGAGCTGTTTTTAAGGGAATACTCTTCTGAAATGCCGCCGTCTGACTGCTGTTTTTCTTCTTGGGTTTCGGCTTTGCTTTCCGTTTGCTCACCTTTGTTTTGGTCTTTTTCACTGCCTAAGTCGGAATCTTCCTTTTCGCTTCCGTCAGACTCTTTTTCCTTATAGCTTTCAATATCCAAGTCATCGCTTTCCTGCTGGTCTTTTACGCTTTCCTCTTCTTCCGGCTCCTGGCTGTACCACATATCATGCTCATCTGCTTTGAAAACACTGTTTAAATACTGTATTTCCTCCTGCTTTATATTCTTGTCTTTATAATATCTGTAAACCTTTTCAGCCGTTACGAAATTCATTTCATGCTTCAGCCTGGACATTATATTTTCCCGGTCTTCGTTTTCAGGCAGTTTTACACAGTTTAAATCCATTTCGTCAATTGCGGCTTCAACTGCTATGTCACATGCAACATTCCATAAATTTTTATCTACCTTAGCACTTACAAAAAGATGCCGCATTACACAGTGCAAAACTGCGTGCAGAAAGTTATGGGTTACAGTGTTTTTGTTTTTCCTGTAGTCCAAAAGCACATCAACGCTGTTAAAGTATATACTTTCTCCGTCTGTTGAAAAAACCTCTCCCTCGGCAGCCTTAAATGTGCCCAATGCTCTGTCTAAAAACCTGAGGTTAAGTATTAAAGTATTTCTGGATAAATTAATAATCTCGCCGGCCAGCTGCCGTATCTGAATATCATTATTTTTTTCCATCTAACCAAATCCTTTTTGAATTAGTCTGTTTAATCATATTTTAGCAGAAAAGAAATCAAAAACAAGTATATATATCAGCATTTTGACAAATTATTAAAATGACAGTCAAACTGCCTGTTTTAAAAATACAAAAAACTGATTTTTTGCTTATTTTAAGGCATTTATAGCCGTTGACAACACAAAAAGCCTATTATATAATACTTTTAATGGCAATGACGGAGAGAAGTAGCACATTTTATCGCTTACAGTGAGCCGGAGACAGTGCAAACCCGGCAGAATGAATTTGTGTGAATAACACTCTAACAGCTGCAATCCGAACCCGTTTTTTTGGCAGTAGGTGCGCCGCAGGCCAAGCGATATCTGGCATTTAAAGAGACTGTTTATCAGTAAATCAGGTGGTACCGCGGACATATCTGTTCGTCCTGAAGCTATTTTGGGATGGGCGGATTTTTTTATTTGCTTAATTAACCCAAAACTAAAGTATGATTAATATATAAAAGCAGGGAGAGAATTATGGAGTTATCAACTATTTACAGAACAACAACATTAGACAAAATTACCGAAAGCGATGTTGGCAAAACAATTAAAGTAGCCGGCTGGGTAGAAAATATCCGTGACCACGGCGGTGTTT
This sequence comes from uncultured Clostridia bacterium, assembly GCA_944380455.1. Taxonomy (GTDB): domain Bacteria; phylum Bacillota; class Clostridia; order Lachnospirales; family Anaerotignaceae; genus Neoanaerotignum_A. Next base: position 27,528 of record CALWHR010000053.1, on the reverse strand, counting down.
CTTTTATTGATTTAAGGGACATGTACGGCGTATTGCAGGTTGTAATGCGTGATACAAGCCTTCTTGACGGCATTAACAAAGAGGACTGTATTTCAATCGAGGGTGTTATGGAGCACCGTGACGAGGAAACATACAACCCTAAAATACCTACAGGTACAATAGAGCTTGAGGCACACAAAGTTGAAATGCTGGGCAAAGTACGCCAGCAGCTTCCTTTTGATATTGTTACATCAAAAGAAATCCGCGAGGATTTAAGACTTAAATACCGTTACCTTGATTTAAGAAACAAAAAAGTTAAAGACGGTATTGTATTCCGCAGTCAGGTAATTTCATTCCTTCGTCAGAAAATGACAGAAATGGGATTTTTGGAAATTCAGACACCTATACTCTGTGCTTCTTCACCGGAAGGTGCAAGGGACTACATTGTGCCTTCAAGAAAGTTCAAAGGCAAATTTTATGCCCTTCCACAGGCACCGCAGCAGTACAAACAGCTTTTAATGGTTTCAGGCTTTGATAAATATTTTCAGATTGCGCCATGTTTCAGAGATGAAGACGCAAGAGCAGACCGTTCACCGGGAGAGTTCTATCAGCTTGACTTTGAAATGAGCTTTGCAACACAGGAAGATATATTCCGTATTGGTGAGGAAGTTTTAACAGCTACATTTGAAAAATTTGCTCCTGAAGGCAGTGTTGTTACTCAGGCACCTTATCCTGTAATAAGCTACAAACAGGCTATGCTTGAATTTGGTTCAGATAAGCCTGACCTTAGAAACCCATTAAGAATTATCGACTTAACAGAATTCTTCCAGAGATGCACATTTAAGCCTTTCCACAACAAAACAGTTCGTGCTATAAAGGTTCATGCTGATATGTCAAAAGGCTTCCATGAAAAGCTTCTTAAATTTGCCACATCAATAGGCATGGGCGGCTTAGGCTACCTTGAAGTACTTGAGGACATGAGCTACAAAGGACCTATTGACAAATTTATACCTGAAGACATGAAAGGCGAAATTGCTGAGCTCGCATGCCTTGAAGTTGGCGATACAATATTCTTTATAGCTGATAAAGAAGAACACGCTAACCTTTATGCAGGCCAGTTAAGAAACGAGTTAGGCCAAAGACTTGACCTTATAGAGAAAAACGCTTACCGTTTCTGTTTTGTAAATGACTTCCCAATGTACGAGTACGACAAGGAAGAAAAGAAAATTATATTTACACATAATCCGTTCTCTATGCCGCAGGGCGGACTCAAAGCTCTTGAAGAGCAGGACCCTCTTGATGTTCTTGCTTATCAGTACGACATTGTATGCAACGGCGTAGAGCTTTCCAGCGGTGCTGTAAGAAACCACGACATAGACATTATGGTTAAAGCTTTTGAAATAGCCGGATATACAAAAGAAGATTTAGAGCAGAAATTCGGCGCTTTATATCAGGCATTCCAGTTCGGTGCTCCGCCTCATGCCGGCATGGCTCCTGGCGTAGACAGAATGATTATGCTCCTTAGAAACGAAGAAAACATTCGTGAAATTATACCGTTCCCTATGAACGGCAATGCTCAGGACTTAATGTGCGGCGCTCCTAACGAAGTAACAGAACAGCAGTTAAGAGAAGTACACATTAAAGTAAGACAGTAAAATTAAAGCCAAAAACAAAAACCGTGATTTCGGAGAGAAATTCCGAAACCGCGGTTTTTTTAATAATCCCTGTATATTCTTGTAAAAATTTCAAGCAGAAACAAATCTTTGCGGCTTTGAAGACTCATTGATGTAACTGACTCTATTTTATCCAGTCTGTACAGAAGTGACTGACGGTGAATATGCAGTTTTCTGGCTGTTTGGCTTATATTATAATTAGAATTTATAAATTCTATCAATGTTCCTATAAGGTCTATATCTGAATTTTTATCGTAATCCAGAAGCTTATTAACTGTATCAAAAGCCATTTTATGTATATCATCGTTTTTCTGCAAAGCCGATATTATGCGGAATATTTTAGTATCCCTGTATGTAAAACGATAAGAGTTATCCTTTGAGTTCTCGCAGTAATGAAGGGAGAGCATGGCATGGTTATAAAGGGCTGAAAAATCAGCGTTTTCAAGGCTTACTTCGCTTATTCCGCAGTATATTTTTATATCATTAAACGACTCTTTTAAGGCTTTTTCTATATTTTCGGCAAATAAATCAACTGTATTCTGCGGTTTTAACCCTGTATTTTCTATATAAATTACAAAAAGCAGGCCTTTATTGGCAAGCATAACCGTCTGTGATATTTTCCTTCCGCATTCTGTAATAATATCTTCTATTTTCGAGGCCAAAAGTGCTGTTTTATGACTGTATTCATCTAAATCATCTTTTTTGCATGAAGCTATTTTAAAAGCTATACATGTATATGGCTTATACAAATTAAATCCAAGCTTTAATCCCTGCTTAGACATTTCCGCAAATGACTCATATCTTCCGTTAGCCAAGTCCCATACAAAATCGTTTTTAAGCTTAAAAACTACCATATTTTCTATGCTTTCCCTGTTAAACCACAGTGAAAGAGGAAGGCATATATATTTTTCAATAAGCTCGTTGTTTTTTAGAATATCTGTATTATTAATATTTTTTTCATTTCGGCAAACATAAATATACCCCATTAAAAACTCATTTATCCTTATATCTATATGTTTAAACTGTTCTTTATCATATTGAATATCATTATGAGATACGGCCTTTATATCACCGAATTTATCCGTTATGGCAACAGGCACGCAAAGAAAAGAGGATATTATCTCTGCACCTGTTTTAAGGCTTTTTGATGTAAAGTACGCATTAAAAAGCTTATCCTGAACAATTTTATAAAGCTCTGTCTTTTTTTCGTATATGCAGTTGGTTATAAAATCCGATATATCCGAAAACTTATACCGCCATGGAACAGTAAAAACAGGAAGGCCTTCTTCATCAGCAGTATTAATAATATCACTGCTTACTTTATAGTTGCTGTCTTTAAAAGAGAGAAACAGCGCCGAAGCTTTTGATTTTTTTATATCTTTAATAAAATTTTTAAACGCATTATCATCATCCAAACAACCTATGGCAGTTGAGAGTACAAAATCATATTCCTTAACAAAATCATCTACAGGAAGCTCTATAACCGATACTGACTGCACCGGTATTTTATCAAACTCATATTTTTGGGATATACACTCAATACCGCCAAACGGGTTATTATTTAAGAAATCCGCCAAAGTATAAATTAAAATCGCCCCCATTTATTGATAATATAATGATATATTAAAGTCTTTTTAAATTCAAATAAAAAGTAAAAACCCCCTTGGCATAAAACCAAGGAGGATTTTAGGGGTATGAGGTTATAACTGTTTGGGGAAATTTTTTTAAATCTGATCAAGGCCCTGAGCCAAGTCAGCTATAATATCTTCGGCATTTTCAAGACCTGCTGAAAGTCTTACAAGACCCTCAGGTATTCCTGCATCTTTAAGGTCCTGAGCTGAATATGTTGAGTGTGTCATACTTGCAGGATGCTCAACAAGTGTTTCGGCATCACCAAGGCTTACTGCTATTGTACAGAGTTTCAGGGCATTTACAAGTTTCATGCCGGCTGCTTTTCCGCCTTTAACTTCAAATGATATCATGCCGCCGAAATCACGCATCTGTTTTTTAGCAACCTCATGGCTTACATGGCTTTCAAGGCCTGGATAGTATACTTTTTCTATCTTTTCGTGTTTTTCAAGGAACTGAGCTATTGCTCTTGCGTTTTCACAGTGGCGTTTCATTCTTATTTCAAATGTTTTAAGACCTCTTAAAATAAGGAATGCTTCCTGTGGTCCAAGAACACAGCCTGTCATATCTTTAATACCGAACATTTTAACTGTGTTAATAAAATCAGCTTTTCCAACTACAAATCCGGCTATAACATCGCCGTGACCGTTAAGGTATTTTGTAGCTGAGTGAACAACTACATCTGCGCCCAGTGAAAGCGGTCTTTGCAGGTATGGCGTAGCAAATGTATTATCGCATACAACTTTAATATCTTTATTAAATCCATGAGCAAGCTCGGCAATAGCTGCAATATCAGCTATTTTAAGGTTAGGGTTTGCCGGTGTTTCAAGGTAAACTGCTACTGTGTTTTCTTTAAGAGCGGCTTTAATTTCATCAAGGTTTGAAGTATTAACAAATGTTACCTCAACGCCGTATCTTGGAAGGCCGTGAGCTAAAAGAGCAAATGTACAGCCATATAATGTGCTGTCTGCTATAATATGCTTACCTGCTCCGGCTATTGACCAAAGTGTTGAGGAAATAGCTCCCATTCCGCTGGCAGTTGCTGCTGCGGCTTCTCCGCCTTCAAGGTCTGCTATTTTCTTTTCAAGCACTGTGCTTGTTGGGTTTCCAAGACGTGTATATATAAATCCGGCTTCTTCTCCGGCAAAACGTCTGCCGCCTTCCTCGCAGCTATTAAAATAGAATGTTGATGTTTGATAAATAGGCATTGTAAGTGCGTTATAAATTGTATCCTTAGCGTTGCCTGCATGAATAGCTCTTGTACTGAATCCTAAATTTTTTGTATTTTCCATATTCAACACTCCTTTTTATTATTATGAAAATTATTTGAACGAACTTTTTTTCATTTCCTACATACACAATACCACAACATAGGGTAAATGTGTTAATAGTTAAAATGTATATCTGGTTATCTATTTAGGCTATAACTATGTGCAATTTTTACCACACAAAAAACACATTACAAATTATATATTATAAAAATAAATAATTATTATTGAAAAAACAGATAACTGGTTATAATTTTTTTCAATTATCACTAAGTGCAATTTATATGATATATTGTTATTAGATAAAAAAATGTTTATCGGATAATTTATTTTGGAAGGAGGATAAAATATTTCATTGGTATAATATCTTATGTCTTTTAAAGGAGGTTGTAATATGGATAATAACAAAAATACCAATAATGCTCATGGTTACGCTCTAATTCCGTTCCTGGTATTCATACTTATTTATCTCGGCGCAGGAATAATACTTCAATCTCAGGGCGTTGAAATGGCATTTTATCAGTTCCCGGCTCCAGTTGCTATTTTAATAGCTGTTATTGTTGCCTTTGTTATGTTTAAAGGCAAAACTGATGACAAGCTGGCAGATTTTATTAAAGGCTGCGGCGATGAAAACATACTTACAATGTGTTTCATATATCTTTTTGCAGGCGCTTTTGCTTCTGTTGCCAGTGCTATGGGCGGTGTTGACGCTACAGCAAATCTCGGTCTTTCAATTATACCGGCTCACTATATTACAGCCGGAATGTTTGTTATAAGTTCTTTCCTTGCTGTTTCTACCGGTTCATCAATGGGTACAATAGGCGCTATAGGACCTATTGCCATTACTACAGCAGACAAAGCAGGTCTCAGCATGCCGCTTATGGTTGCAGCCATTATCGGCGGTGCAATGTTTGGTGATAACCTCTCAATTATTTCCGATACAACTATTGCAGCTACAAAAACACAGGGCTGCGAAATGCGTGATAAATTTAAAGTTAACTTCTTTATCGCTCTTCCGGCAGCTATCATAACATTCATTCTTCTGCTTATATTAGGCAGACCGGAGACAGTAGTTCCGCTTGATAAACTTGATTACAACTTTATTAAAGTTCTTCCATATATATTCGTTCTTGTAATGGCTGTTTTAGGTCTTAACGTATTTATGACTCTTGGCTCAGGCATTATTATAGCCGGTATTATTGGTATAGCATACGGTGATATTGCACCTCTTGGTTTTGTACAGAGTATATACGGCGGCTTTACAGGAATGACAGAAATTTTCCTTCTTTCACTTATGACAGGCGGTTTAGCTTACATGGTTACCAAAAATGGCGGTCTGGAATGGCTTCTGCTTAAAATAAAAGGCTTAATAAAAGGCGAAAAATCCGCTCAGGTAGGTATTGCAGCTATAGCTTCTGTTGCAGATATGGCAGTTGCCAACAATACAGTAGCAATTATAATTACAGGCCCTATATCAAAAGGTATATGCGAGGAATTCCACGTTGACCCAAGACGAAGCGCATCTCTCCTTGATATATGGACATGTATATTCCAGGGATTTATACCTTACGGCGCTCAGGTACTTTTAGCATGCAGCCTTACAGCTGAGGCCAGCACACAGATAAGCCCATTAAGCTTATTCCCATTATTATGGTATCAGCAGCTTTTAGCAGTATTTACTATAATCTCAATATTTATACCGTTTGCAGATGGTGTTATTAAAAAGAGACCTTGGGATTTTAAAAACTGGAAAGCTCAGGAAAATACAGCTAAATAAATATTAAGTACTTATTTATTTTAAAATCTATACAAATAACTAAAATATTCCCTATAAAAAATGACGGTGTTCCAACACCGTCATTTTTATTTTTATTTTCTTTTTTCTTTTTATTTTTTTTCATTCAGCATATCTGTAAGTATTTTTATAAACTCCTCCGCAAAAGGATTTAAATTTATGTCTTTAAGTTTTATATATACAAGACGCATGTAGTCTATATTATCCTTTATCGGAACAGTTTTTATATTATCCGGGCTGTAGCCTTTTGGCAGAAGTCCGCTGCCTGTAGTAAAAGCATTGGTATGGCTTAATATATTATAGGCTGTTGCCCTGTCATTTATATATATTATTTTATTAAAATCAAGAGAGCCTGAGAACACTGCTTCTTCTGAAAAATTAGCACTTGTATTATCCTTTTTTGAAAATACCACATAAGGATATTCAGTCAAATCACTCAGATTTATTTCCTCGTTACCAGCTAAAGGATGGTTAATATTTAAAAATACCATAGGCCTGAATCTGGTTATTTCTTTATATTCCAAATCATTAGCACTTAATGTTCTGTTCATAAATTTTTCAGTCATATCCGAAAGGAATATAATGCCTATATCACTTTTGCGCTGAGATACGTTTTCTATTACCTTATCCATATCTATTTCTTTAAAAGAAAACTCAAATTTTTCATATGAGTGGCTTTCAAGAAGGTTTACAAAGGCTTTAGCACAGAAAGGATATCTTTGTGCTGATATACTGAGTTTAGCACTTTCTTTTGAATCCCTGTCACTGTAAAACCTTTCTACCTTTTTCTGCTGCTCTATTATAGGCCGTATCTGTGTTAAAAATTCCTGTCCGTCTTCAGTTAAAACTATTCCTCTGTTGCTTCTGATAAAAATCTGTATTCCCAGCTCTTCTTCCAGCTCTCTGATTGAACTTGAAAGGCTGGATTGTGACACAAAAAGATTTTGAGCTGCTTTATTTATTGAACCGCAGTTATAAATTTCTGATACGTAATTAAGCTGTAAAAATGTCATCTCTTGCCTCCTTATAAATACAGACCTTTAAAATACAGTATATCACAAAAATTACCAATATGTTATATTAAATTGCTTATTTGTAGTAATATTTAACAAAATTATTAATTCTTTCTTACATATTTCATTTCTATTGTCTAATAAATCTGAAGCAGCTATAATATTGTTATACTTAATGTATTTTTAGGGAGGTATTATCATGAAAAAGAATTTACTACCTTTGCTTTTGGCAGCTGCTGTTTTTTCATCGTCCGTTCCCGTATTTGCTTATGATGTAACCGTTAATGTAAACTCTGAAAAAGTAGTATTTGAAGACCAGGAGCCTGTTATTAAAGACAACAGGACACTTATTCCTTTACGCGGTGTTATGGAAAAAATGGGAGCGGCTGTTTTTTATATAGACACAATTCAAAAAGTTATAATTGAAAAAGGCGCAACAAATGTTTCTTTTAAAATAGGAGAGCCTTATATAAGCATAAACGATGAGAAAAAAGAAATTGATACTGCACCTGTTATTATAAATGACAGAGCTATGGTGCCTATACGCCCTATAGCCGAAGCTTTCGGCGCTGAGGTTTTATGGAACGAAGAAACAAAAACTGTTGATATTAATATGCCTGAAGAAAAAACAACTATCGAAAAAAGTGGTGTTGATATTGAAGCACAGGATGATAATTTTACAAATAAAGCAACTGAAAGCTGGTCTCTTAAAGATTCAAATGGTACAGAGCTTTTAAAAACAACTCTTGTATACCCTCAGCTTAAAGATGAATCTTTGTGCCAAGGTCTTAACAGCTATATTGCCGCTTATGTGCGGGCTATTGCTTATAAATATATCGAAGATAATGAAAAAACTATACTTCAGACATATTCCGATTTAGGCAGTGATTTTAGGACAAATGAAATTTATATTTCATACGAAGACCTTTACCACGATGATAAAAATAATATATTATCATATCTTACAACATTTATGGTATATACTGGCGGCGCGCATCCTGTTACATATGGCTACGGAATGACTTTGGACCTTAAAACAGGAAACGAAATTACAATGAGTGATTTAGCCGGAGCAAAAGGTGATGACAATATATCCGATATACAAAGAGCCGTAAATTATTTAAGCGAAGAAATATCAGCCAACCCTGATAAGTATTTTGAAAATGCGCAGGAATTAATAAAAACTCATCAGACCGGAAACTACGGCTGTTATCTGGGTGAAAACAAAATTATAATTTTTGCTTCTGCCGGCTCTGTTTCAGCTTACGCAAACGGCATGCTTAAATTTGAAGTTCCTTTAAACCAATAGCATTATAAATACAAAAACAAAGGACTTGTTTAAAACAAGTCCTTTGTTTTTATTGATTTTATCAGCTATGTATATATTTCTTTATATTTTTTACATCTGAAGCATAAATATTTTTCAAATTTCTGTTATATATAACAGATGCCGGATGATAAAGTGGATAAATATTTAATCCTTCCTGCTCAATAATACTGCCATGACAGTCACCTATTGCAAGGCGATTGTTTCCTGTTACTGCTTTTAACGGTACATTTCCCAGTGTAACTATAAGATATGGTTTATAAGTACTTATTTCCTTTTTAAGCAAAGGCACAAATTCTTCTATCTCTTCCCTGCTTGGAGTGCGGTTAATTGGCTTTCCGGTCTTTTCACTTACTGATGTAGGCCTGAACTTTACTACATTTGTTATATATAGGTCTTTCCTTTTTAATCCTGCAAGCTCAATAAATTCATCCAGATTTTTTCCAGCCTTACCTACAAATGGTCTTCCCATTTTTTCTTCCTCTCCGCCGGGAGCTTCACCTATAAGCATTATGCCTCCGCTGGTTTTGCCTTCGCCGAAAACAAGCTTTCTGTCACTGTATTTTTGTATATATTCCTGTTTCAGAACTTCCAAACTATCCATTTTGTTATCCCCCATTTGCAAAAAACAGCATTTTATTTACGGTTATTAACATTTTTACACTAACCGTACTAATGTTTATCAACAGTTTTAAAGGCTTATACACACATTTTTGTTGATAACTTTTATTAGTCCACATGCAAATTACTTATTAACATATATTTTAGCACATTATATTGGATAAAACAGCATTTTAAAATCAAAATATAGTAATTAATTTATATTTCTGTTTTTTATCAACATTTACCGGCTGTTTAATCAGTTTTCACATATTTTATTCCACAAATAAATCAACATCAACATTAAAAATTATTGTAAACGAATTTATATAATATTAATTACTTATTCTAATCAAAATCTTAAAAAAAGCCTTAATTTACGTTGTTTTTACATGAAAATTCAAAGCGTAATTTTTTTGCCTTAATCAAATTAAAATATTATGTAAACCAATTCAAAAAGTTATACACTTTATCCACAAAAAAGCTGTTGATAACTTTATTAATTTTAGTAATAAGTCGATTTATTAACTTTACCTGATTAATTATTTTTACCGTTATATTTAAATTTAAAATATAACGACTGTATTAAAAATCCGCTTAAAGCACCAAAAATATGCGCAGTATTGTCTATTCCAACATCCGAAAAACCCATTAATATAGAAATTACCATATAAAGTACAAGTGTAAAGTAATCCATAAGCTGTGCTTTATAGGCTTTTACCCGGCAAACAGATGCCAAAGCGCCTATTACACCAAATATTGCTCCAGATGCGCCTATAGCCAAATTACCGTTAAACAGTGCACTGAAAAATGATGCCAAAAAACCAGTAATAAAATACAGTCCTATAAAATTATATCTGCTCAGTATTCTCTCTGTTTCTCTGCCGAATATATACAGCGAAAAACAGTTAAAAAACAAATGACTCAATTCCTGATGTATAAAAACCGATGTTATAAACCTGTAAATTTCTCCCGAAACAAGACCCTGGCGGCTTGTACCAAAATTATATATAAAATTTTCTCCGCCTTTTATATTTATATATGCCCAAATAATTATATTTATAACTATAACGGCATAAGTAAAATACGGCGTATTATTATAGATTTTGATATATTTTGCCTGGCTTTTTTCGTATTCATTCCAGTTAAAATATTTTTCAATGCCATTTAATTTAGTAGGCTGCCCTTTCGGAAAAAGCAGCCTTTCATTATCCGAGTCAAATATCCAGTAAACATAGTGTATATTCTCACTTATATTATCGTTAAAATTTAACTTATCATCTATATTGTACGCATTATTTATACTATAGCTTATATTAAGGCACACAATATTACTGCATCCGAAATTTTTCAGATTACTTTTCAGTTGATTTAAATACAGGTTTAAATCATTATCAGTATAATTATTACTGTTATATATATGTACAGCGTATAAAAGCGGCGGCTGTATTTTTACATAACATTGTTGTAAATCGCTGTGCATGCCTTTATAAAAACCGTTTTCCAGCAATATTTCCGACGTTTTATCAATAAAAAAGCTATAATCCAATATATCACCCCGCAGTTTTATTTTAAATTTTACACTGCGGTTAATACAATGTCAAACACTAAGGATATGGCTTATAATTATTAAACTTCCAATACCCGGCAGGCCTAAAAAGCCTACAAAACAAGACGTTAAAATATTTATTCCTATGTATATACCTAAAGGGGCAAAAGCAAAGTTAAGAGCATACAGTATTGCCGCGCCCGCTATTGAACGCAGTAGAAATTTAAACAGCGTAGACAGCGGGCCTGAAACTATAACTATAAGCATTAAAAAAGCAAATGCCATTATCATAGCAAACATTATAAAAGACGACTGCACAGCTCACAACCTCCTTCAAAAACATTAGCTTTCATACCTGTTTTTTTGGCCTGTTTTAAATAATACTGATACTTTTTATTAAGAGCTTCCATTTGATAAATATAGCTGTCGATTAAACATTCATCTGTTTCCATATTAAAGCGGCTTTTTACTACAGTCATTTCTTTTTTTAAATTCTCGATATTAACTAATATATCATTTTCTGATTTTTTATTTTTCATAAGTAAAACCTCCACTTTTATTCTATATTACATAATATAAGCCTTTTTAGTTAATTTATACCGCTAAAGTAAAAAAAACCGCAAAGCCTTTAGACTTTACGGTTAAAATTTATTATTCTCTGTTTTTTTCTACATATCTTAAACAATACTTTGAAACAAGACCTATAGCAAAACCTGCCGCTACACCGCTTACCATAAGAACAGGTATTAAGTATAAAACAACATTGCGCCCTAAAATAATACAAGCTACTATAATCTGACCTATATTATGGAAAACTCCGCCTGCCACGCTTACGCCTATAATACTTGCATCTTTAAAACGATAAACGAAAACCATAGCAGCATAGCTTAAAAACGCACCTGCCAGGCTATACCACAAGCCAACAAAACCCCTGAAAAGTAATGCCGATATTACAACTCTGACTATAGATATATAAAAAGCTTCTTTTTTGCCCATTACATACATGCAAAGAACAACAACTATATTTGAAAGGCCTATCTTAACTCCTGGTATTGGAACAGGCATAGGCAAAACAGCTTCAACATATCCCATAAGTATGGCTAAAGCGGCAAATATACCGTAATACGCTGTTTTTTTAGCCACTTAATCACTTCCTTTACTTAACTACACCGTCAATACTGTTTTGCACGCCGTTTTCTATCTCTATAACCACCTTATGCGGCAGACAGATTATGCTTTCGTTTTCTTTATTAACAGGAATATGGTTAACACAAACCTGGTCACGGCAGTCAGCAGAAACAACACTTATTTTGCCGTTTTCTATTTTAATTTCATTAATCCCGCCTATTCCGTTTATGGTATCTTCCGTATCCTGAGATAAATCATATCTTTCTACTTCTTCACCGTCTACATATACAACAGCATAAGCGCCTTCATTTCCAGGTTTAAGCAGACCTGAAAAATACAGCATTCCGGCACAGGCAAGCAAAACAGCTATTATAATAAAGTCAAGTTTTTTCAATAAAAGCACACTCCATTAGTATTATTGTTTCGGCAGTTAACAAAAATCCTCTGTAAAAACCGCTTACAGAGGATTTGTATTTATTCTGTACTGTTTATATTATTTTATTTTGTAATTCTTTCCATTCCGCCCATATAAGGTCTTAAAACTTCAGGAATTATAATTGAACCGTCTGCCTGCTGATAGTTTTCCATTATAGCAGCTGTTGTACGTCCAGCAGCAAGACCACTTCCGTTAAGTGTATGAACAAATCTTGCTTTATCTTTTACATTATCTTTGAATTTAATGTTTGCTCTTCTTGCCTGGAAATCCTCGAAGTTTGAGCAGCTTGAAATCTCAACATATCTGTTGTAGCTTGGCATCCAAACTTCAATATCATAAGTCATAGCTGAGCTAAAACCAAGGTCACCGCCGCAAAGTCTAACTACTCTATAAGGAAGGCCTAACATCTGGAGTATTTCTTCAGCGTCGTTTGTAAGTGTTTCAAGCTCTTCGTATGAGTTTTCCGGTCTTGCAAATTTAACCATTTCTACTTTATTAAACTGGTGCTGGCGGATAATACCTCTTGTATCTCTTCCAGCTGAACCTGCCTCTGCTCTGAAGCATGCTGTATAAGCGCAGTGTTTAATAGTAAGGTCTTTTCCGTCAAGTATCATATCAGCATACATATTTGTAACAGGTACTTCTGCTGTAGGAACAAGGAAATAATCTGTACCTTCAACCTTAAATGCGTCCTCTTCAAATTTAGGAAGCTGGCCAGTACCTGTCATTGATTTTCTGTTAACCATAAAAGGAGGGAAAACTTCTGTATATCCCTGTTTGTCTACATGAAGGTCAAGCATAAAGTTAATAATAGCTCTTTCAAGTCTTGCGCCTGCACCCTTATAAACCGTAAATCTTGAGCCTGTAATTTTGCCTGCTGTAGCCGGGTCGAGTATTCCTAAATCCTCGCCTAAATCCCAATGAGGTTTATATTCAAAATCAAATTTTCTTGGCTCGCCCCATTTTCTTAATTCCTCATTTTCTGTATCATCTTTTCCGTTAGGAACAAGCTTATAAGGTGTATTAGGAATTGTAAGAAGGAATTTATTAAGCTTTTCGTCTACTTCTGAAATCTGAGAATCAAGTTCTTTTATTTTATCTGAAAGCTCTTTCATGTCAGCCATAAGAGCTGTAGTATCTTTACCTTCTTTTTTAAGTTTTGGAATTTCTTTTGAGTCAGCATTTTGTCTTTGTTTAAGTTCTTCTGTTTTGCCTATAAGCTCACGTCTTACCTTGTCCATTTCTGTAAACTCGTCAAGATTGTAATCTTTGTTTCTTTTGGCAAGAGCGGCTTTAACGCTTTCCATATCTGACCTTAATAATTTTACGTCTAACATTTTTAAATCCTCCAGTTTTATTATAGAAATTTAAAATTTTAATTTTTTTGAATATTTACCGTTTCACCGGCAATAATAACTTTGTACATTTCAGTTTTGAAAAAATATTTTTCAGGGTTGAAATGTTTTCTGTCCGGAAATCACTCCCCCCGATTTCCGGCTTTTTTATTGTGCTGATACTTTAGAATTTCTTTTTCCAAAAACGCCTGACTTTTTTCTGCTTCTTTTAGGAAGTATTTCTCTTTCATATCTTTCTTCTATCTGCTTAACTATTTCTTTTCTGTCATTTGAAACATATGAACCGTCAAGAGCCATATTAAGAGCCTGCATTTCTTCCTGAGAAAGTACATATTCGCTTACACCCATTTCAACAGGTTTAGCATATGTATAGCATCCGGAACGGCTGTGTATTCCATTTAAAATAATACCGTTATTTTCACTGTCTAAAAGAGCTACGGCAAAACACAGATTACCTCCTGCTTCATCAAAAGGATTATATCTGATTATACCCACCTTTTGAACACATTTATCCATATTTTTGCTTAAATCCATAACAGCTTCTGATATTTTATCGTATTTTTCTTTAATTTCTGACGATGTTTCGTAAAATTCCTTAAATTTTTCTTCAAGGCTTAGGCTGTCACTGCCTTCTCCAAGAGCTTTATTATATCTTTTTTTAAGCTTAATTACTTCCGCAAGAGCTGCAGCAGCAATTATTAAAACTACAAACAAAACAACCATAAGTACGGCTACTATTGTCAGCAGATTCTGATTTATAAGTGTGCTTAAACCTTCCATTGTTTAACATCACTTCCTTATATTATTATTTTATTCATAAGAGCCATTATTCTGTCCAAATCCTCGTCGGAATAATATTCAATCTCAATAGCGCCTTTATTTTTGCCGCTTTTAAGCTTAACTTTAGTGCCAAGTATATCCCTAAGGCTTTCTTCAATTTTTCCATATCCCTGAGTATTGAATTTTGTTTTTTTATCTGTATTTTTAACCTTATTTTCGGTAAGTTTTTTTACAATATTTTCAGTTTCTCTTACACTTAATTCTTCATCAATTATTTTTTCGGCAAGTTCAAACTGCTCATCGCCGTTTTCTACAGGAAGTATGCTTCTTGCATGACCTGGTGAAAGCTTTCCGTTTTTAACAAATTCCTGAACACGGCTGTCAAGATTTAAAAGTCTCATAGCGTTTGCCACAGCCGAACGGCTTTTACCCACTCTTTTGGCTATTTCGTCCTGACTTAAATTAAAGTCAGTGCTGAGTTTATTATATCCTGCCGCTTCTTCCATAGGATTTAAGTCTTCTCTTTGAAGATTTTCGGCCAATGCTATTTCAAAGAGCTTGTCATCATCGTATTTTTTTATAATAGCTGGTATTTCTTTAAGTCCCGCTATTTTGGAAGCTCTCCATCTTCTCTCTCCTGCTATAAGCTCATAATAATCATTATTTTGCTTAACTACTATAGGCTGTATAACACCATAGTTTTTAATTGAATCCGCAAGCTCCTCAAGGGCTTCTTCCTGAAACTGCTTCCTTGGCTGGTTTCTGTTAGGCTCAATTTTATTTATATCAACAAGTACAACTGAACCATCGGTATTTTCCGTATTTTTTTTAGCTGTATCTTTTTTACTGGATTCAAACAAAGCCTCAAGGCCTTTTCCTTTAGGCCCAAGACCGCTTTTTTTAACTGCCAAATCAATTCCACTCCTTTTCAATAACTTCTTCCGCTAAAAGGCGATAGCTTTCAGCGCCTTTGGAACGGCTGTCGTACAATATAATAGGGAGGCCATGGCTTGGCGCTTCTCCTAATCTGACATTACGTGGAATTATTGTTTTGTATATGTTTTCGCCCAAATCTTTTTTAACTTCTTCTACTACCTCCATTGAAAGGTTTGTTCTTGCATCATACATTGTAAAAACAACACCTTCCATTTCAAGTGAAGGATTAAGCCTTTCTTTAACAAGGCCTATTGTATGCAGAAGCTGTTCAAGACCTTCAAGGGCAAAATACTCGCACTGTATAGGCACAAGCACTGTATCGGCAGATGTAAGAGCGTTAATTGTTATAAGATTAAGTGAAGGCGGACAGTCTATAATTATAAAATCATAGTTGTCTTTTATGTTATTTATTGCATTTGAAAGTATATATTCCCTTTTTTCACGGCCTATAAGCTCAATTTCAGCACCTGAAAGATTAATATTTGAAGGGAGTATCTGTAAATTTTCAACGCATGTATTTAAAAGAGCATCTTGAATTTTAATTTCATCAAGAAGTATTTCATAAACTGTATTTTCTATTTCGTTTTTTTCAAATCCAAGACCGCTGGTAGAATTTCCTTGAGGGTCGGCATCTATAATAAGCACTTTTTTGCCTGCTTCCGCCAGACATGCCGAAAGATTTATAGCGGTTGTTGTTTTTCCAACACCGCCTTTTTGATTAGCTACCGCTATAATTCTAACTCTGCTCATAAAAATAACATCTTCCTTACTGTCACATATACTAAGTTTTTAATTATTCTATCACAGTTTAATTGAAAAATAAACTATAAATGCTAATATTTATTAATTTGTTTCACGTGAAACATTAGCCAAATTAAGACAAAAAATCAATCCGGTTTAGTTATAAACCGGATTATATTGTATTTCACGTGAAACATTTATTACATTTGTTCTGGTGCTGATATTCCCAAAAGTGCCAAACCATTTACAAGAACGCTGTTTACAGCTTTTACAAGTATTATTCTTGCAGCTTTTACACTTTCGTCGTCAACAATTATAGGGTTGTCATGATAAAATTTGTTAAATGCCTGTGAAAGGTCTACAAGATATCTTGAAATTACCGAAGGCTCATATTTGTCAGCGGCATCCTGTATTTTTGAAGGATAATTATTTAAAAGCTTGCATACTTCAAATGAAGCTTCATCACTTAAAGCCGAATAATCAGCCTTAGTTAAATCCACATCTCCCGCTTTTTTAATAACACTGCATGCTCTGGCATTGGTATACTGAACATACGGGCCTGTTTCTCCATCAAAGTTTAACATTCTGCTCCAGGAGAAAACAACATCCTTAATTCTGCCATTGTAAAGGTCGTTGAATATAACAGCACCGATACCAACCTGCTTTGCAACATTTTCTTTATCAGGCAAATTCGGGTTCTTTTCTTCAATAATTTTCTTTGTTTCTTCTATAGAACCTTTAAGAAGGTCTTCCATAAGAACTACATTTCCGTGGCGTGTTGAAAGTTTTCCGCTTTCAAGGCTTACAAGACCGAAAGGAACATGAACAAGGTCTTTTGCCCAGTCATAACCCATTTTTTCAATTACTTTAAACCACTGAGCAAAGTGAAGGTTCTGGTCTATGGCAGTTACATAAATACATTTGTCAAAGTCATAAGTTTTCTTTCTGTATAAAGCCGCAGTTATATCTCTTGTGGCATAAAGTGTTCCGCCGTCGCTTCTTATAATAAGGCATGGAGGCATTGAGCAGTCCTCAAGGTCTACTATCTGAGCGCCGTTGCTTTCTGTAAGAAGATTTTTGTCTTTAAGCTCCTGAACTACGGCATCCATTTTATCATTATAGAAGCTTTCTCCTGTATAAGCATCGAATTTAACACCTAAAATATCATAAACTCTTTCAAATTCTTTAATTGAAAGGTCGTAAAACCATTTCCAAAGAGTAATAGCTTCGTCGTCACCGTCCTGCATTTTAACAAACCACATACGGGCTTCTTCGTTAAGTGAAGGCTCTTTTTCAGCTTCATCATGGAATTTAACATAAATTCTCATAAGCTCTGATATACCGTCTTTTTCAACAGCTTCTTTTGAGCCCCACCTTTTGTATGCAGATATAAGCTTTCCAAACTGTGTACCCCAGTCACCTAAATGGTTAACTCCAACACATTTATAGCCTAAAGCGCTGTATATTTTATAAAGGGCGTTACCTATAACAGTTGAACGAAGATGTCCCACATGGAAAGGCTTAGCAATATTTGGTGAAGAATAGTCAATTACTATTGTTTTTCCCTCTCCTTTTGTGCTTTGGCCGTAATTCTCATTTCCAGCTTTTTCAAGAACTTCTTTTACAAAAAAGCTCTTTTCAGCAAAAAAATTAAGATAAGCACCTTTTACTTCTATATTGCTTATAAAATCCGGTTTCTGAATTTTACCCATTATTTCCTGCGCAATAAGCGGCGGAGCTTTTCTTAAAACTTTAGCAAGCTTAAAGCAAGGAAAAGCATAATCACCCATTTTTTTATCAGGCGGTATTTCTATAGAATTATAAACTTCGTTTATATCAAGTTCAAAACATTCAGCAATAGCTTTGGCAATTTCGTATTTAAAATCCATCATAATCTTCCCTTCAAATTACCCGTTTATACTAAAATTAAGAAAAAGTTTATCATAATACCGGTTAAAATTCAACTTTTTTACATTTATTAATATTATAATAAATTAAGCAGATTTAATAAGAAAAATAATTAATTTATTATATCATTTTAAAATTTATCTTTTCATTTCAGAGGTTTTGTATCATAATATTAAGTATAAGCCATAAATAAACTGAGGTGGTGTTTTTATGAACAAAAAAATTAAAACAGTTTTAAAATCTGCTGGTATAACAGCGGCTTCTTTAGGTGCAGTTAAATTATTTAACCAGATATCATATATGGCCGCCGGAAAAAAAAGCGATATGGACGGCGAGTATTATGACTGGTCTTACGGCAGAATATATTATAAGGTAAAAGGCCATGGCAAACCTCTTTTGCTTATACACAGTCTTTATACTTCATGCTGTATGGCCGAGTGGGATAAAACAGTGGACGAGCTTTCGGCAAAATATAAAATTTATACCATAGATATGCTTGGCTACGGTATGAGCAGCAAACCAAAAATGACATATACAGCTTTTATTTACGCTTCTTTAATTAAAGACTTTATAGAAAACGTAATACAGGAGCCTTGCTATGTAATAGCGGCAAATAATTCCGGTGCCGCGGCCGTTACCTGTGCTAAAATATACCAAAACTACATTACAAAACTTATGCTTGTTTCTCCAAACGGCATTAATGACACTATGGCAGTAAACACAAGCAAGTTCAAGAGAATTTTAATGGAATTCCCTCTTTTGGGTACAGCCTACTACAATATCAAAACATCAAAACCGGCTGTACGTGCATTTATGAATAATTACGGATTCTTTGCCAAGGAAAACGATTATTCACAAATTATTAAAGAGTTTTATAAAAGCGCACATTCAGAAAAAGGAAATGCACGTTATGCTTTTGCATCACTTATTACAAACTTTATGAATATGGATATTAAACAGTATATATCCGACATTAAAACACCTGTATGTGTTGCCTGGGGCGAAGAAAACATACTTAATCCAATAGACAACATGGAAAAAATGAGGGAAATAATGCCTCAATGCAGATATTATATATTTGAAAAAACTCGTCTTTTCCCTCATATAGAAAACAGCGTAGAGTTTGCAAACTCAGCTGAAGACTTTTTAAGATAAATCAAGGTGATTTACAAATGGAAAATAAACAGTTATTAATGGAAAACAAAATAAAAGAAATATTAAACCTTTTAGCCGGAGAAGACCGCAGAAACGATGTTGAAAAAATGATGAATCCATACTTTGTAAGGTGTAATTATGAAGAAAAATCTCTTACAATAGGCTATGACGTGGCAGAATGGGAGCTTAACCCTCAAGGCGTAATGCACGGCGGAATGATTACAACTGCATTCGACAACGCTTTTGGAATACTTACTCATTTTTTTGCACAGGAAAGCTTTATAACAACAGTAGAGCTTGGAGTTCATTTTCACAAACCGGTATATTTAGGCGATAAAATAGAAATAACGGTAAAATCCAATCACTTAGGCAGAACATTGGCAGGATATACCGGAGAGCTGCGCTGTACAAACCGCGATAATATTTTAGCCGCTTCAGCTACAACTACATTTATAATACTTAACGGCAAAACATCAGATATCTTTTCAGCAAAATCTAAAAATTAAGTGTACTTAATACAGACAGCTTTGGCTGTCTGTATATTTATTACTAATAAAAATAAAGGATAGTTATCATGAAAAAACAAGCATTTAAAGGCAATATTATGCTTCTTATGGCAGCTTTTATTTGGGGTACAGCATTCGTTGCACAAAGCGAAGGAATGGAATTTATAGGTCCTTTTACATTTAATGCTATAAGAAACTACATAGCATTTATCGTACTTATACCACTTATATTTATAATTCACAAATTTTCTAATGAAAGCAACTCAGTGAAAAAAAACTCATCAAAAAAGGATGTAATAAAAGCAGGCATTTGCTGCGGCTGTATGCTTTTTCTTGCAAGCTCATTTCAGCAAATTGGAATTAAATATACATCTGTTGGAAAAGCCGGATTTATAACTACATTTTATGTAATAATAATACCTGTTCTGGGTCTTTTTGCAGGTAAACGCATAGGAATTAAAATTATAATAAGCCTTATAGGCGCAGTATTGGGTTTATACCTTTTATGTATGTCCGGCGGCGTTGAAGGCATATCAAAAGGCGATTTTTACATACTTCTTTGTGCTTTCTGCAATGCTTTTCACATACTTACGGTAGACCATTTTTCACCTAAAGTTGACGGTGTTGTTTTAGGCTGTATACAGTTTCTGGTATGTGCATTAATATCAACTATCCCTATGGTTTATATTGAAATACCTGCTTTAGCTGATATACTAAAAAGCATGGGATCTATTTTATATGCCGCTGTGCTTTCAAGCGGTGTGGCCTATACACTTCAAATATTCGGCCAGCGTTATACCGAGCCTGTTGTAGCTTCACTGCTTATGAGTCTTGAATCGGTATTTTCTGTTCTTGCCGGCTGGATTGTTCTTCATCAAATTCTTACACTTAAAGAAACTTTAGGATGTATAATAGTATTTGCCGCAGTTACTTTGGCACAGATGCCTGACAGCAAAATAAAATTATTCAAACAAAAGAAAATAAGCGATATTTTAAATTAAAAAATTCCCCCTGCTTAAAATTTAATTTTAAAAGCATGGGGATTTTTAATAAAATTATTTATAATAAATTGTCGATAAATTTCATTTTTAATCAGAAATATATATATCACTATACAAAATATCAATTATTTTATGTAAACTTAATTAGGTATTGAAATTATAATTTTTGTTCCGCAGTCATCATTTTCAACTTCATATCCTGCTCCTATTCCTGAGCGGTTCATTAACTCCACGGAACGCTTAACCGTATTAGTTAAAAGACGCATATCCGAAAAGTTTCTTTTTTCTTTCTGTTCAGAAAATATAATATCATCAGCCTTCAGTTTTTCAATTTCATTTTCTACTATTTCAGCTGTTTTCTGCAAAGTAAGACCCATGTCACTTATTTTACGAAGTATGGATTTTCTTATAATATCATCAGGAATTTTTAAAACAAGTGCTGCATGTTCAGGACTTATACAGCCTTCGGCTATTATTCTTCTGCACTCAGGAGTAAATGTCATAAAACGCAGCTTTCTGTTCACATCACTTACTCTGATTCCAAAAGATGATGCGATTTCTTCCTCTGTAAAGCCGTAGTACTCCTTTAAACTGTAAAACCCTTCAGCCTCTTCAATAAAGCTCAAATTCTGGCGCTGAGTATTTTCAAGCAGTGATATTACAGCGCTTTTATTATCACTTACAGTTAAAATTATAGCCGGAATTGTTTCAAGGCCAGCTCCCTTTGCCGCCATAAGACGCCTTTCTCCGGAAATAAGCTCGTAAAACTTATTATTTATATTTCTTACAAGTATTGGCTGGCAAATACCGAATTTTTTAACCGAGCATGTAAGCTCATCTATAGATTCTCTTTTGAAAAATTTTCTAAGCTGATTGGGATTAGGCTTTATTTCATTAACAGGTATTTGACAAACAACGCCTTCTTTTTCTGCTTCAGATGAACATTTGATATTTTTCTTTCCGCATAAATCAGAAAATTTTATTATATTCAGCATATAAAAGCACCTCCGCAATTTTTTCACCCTTAAAAATATTATATATTGCGCAAAATTCCATTTAAAGACGTATTCATGTACAATATTAAATTATAAAACGACACAAATCATAAAAAACATATTTATTTATGTCGAATTTACTGAAAAATAAATAGTAGCATTAATTCTCTTATATCATTTACATCTAATCAAAATTATTATACCCAATTAATAATTTTTGTAGTTTTATGTAGAAAAAAACGATATTTAATTAGCCTTTTTATGTTGAATTTTATAAAATTAGTTGTTATAATAAATTAATAACACAAATTATGAATTTATAATTATAAAATTATGATATTTTCGCAGGTGATTTAATATGGAATTCCGTGAAAGACTTAAATTTTTAAGAGAAAATTATTACGTAAACGGTAAAAAACTTACTCAAACCCAGCTTGCCAACATACTGGGATACGGTTATACAGCGATTTCAAACTATGAATCCGGAAGGAACGAACCGTCTATAAACGATTTGAAAAAAATAGCAGACTTCTTTAATGTAAGCCTTGATTATCTGCTGTGCACTACAAACGACCCTACAAAAGTAGGTGAAAAAAATGAGCTTTATGAAAGATTATGCTGCTATACCAAAACTCAGCAGGAGTATCTTTTACAAATAATAGACGATATAGAAAGATATAAAAAGTCCATATAACCGATAAAAATAAAGCGCTGTTTAAGCGCTTTATTTTTATTTAACATTATTAAATTTCACGATTTATAATACCTTTTTTAACATTAAACACGGCAGCTTCTCCGGCATACGATTTTACAGAGTCTTCTATGCCTGTACATGTAATTATTGTTTGAACACTGTTAATGCAGTCCATCAGCATATGCTGTCTTTCCTTATCTAATTCTGACAAAACATCATCTAAAAGCAAAACAGGACTTACACCAGAATTTTCTTTTATAATGTCTATTTCAGCAAGCTTTGCACATACTGCCGCAGTCCTCTGCTGACCCTGAGAGCCGTAAACCCGAACATCATTGCCATTTATATAAAAACTGATGTCATCTCTATGAGGACCAACAGATGTACTTCCGGATAAAATGTCACGGTTTAGAGAATTAAACAGTTTTTCTTCAAAACTGTTTTCATCGGAACTTGGATTATATTCAATTGAAAGCTGCTCCTCATTTGATGAAATTTGCTTATGCCTTATGTATGATTTAAAGCTTAAATCCTTAACAAATTTTTTCCTTTGGTTAATTATGCTTTTGCCGTATTGTACAATCTGGCTGTCCCAGGCAAAAAGAGTTTCCTTTAAAGAAGGCTCTTTTTGAATCTCTTTTAAAAGGTTATTCCGCTGTTTAAGAGCTTTCATATACTGCTGAAGATTGTAGCAGTATACTTTGCTTAACTGACAAAGTTCAATATCAATAAACCTTCTTCTTTGAGAAGGCGCATCTTTTATAAGCTGCAAATCTTCCGGGGAAAATATAACAGTATACAGTGTACCAAAAAGCTCACTGCTTTTTTTTAAAGGTATACCGTTAACAGCTATTCCTTTTTTATTACCGCGGGTAATATGGGCATCTATTCTTTGGGTGATATTTTCATTTTGAATAAATACCTTCACATGAGCTTCATCAGAATTAAAGTTTATAAGCTCCTTATCATTTTTCGTTCTGTGACTTCTGCCGGTAGAACAGATATAAACTGATTCCAGAAAATTAGTTTTTCCATTGGCATTAGGTCCATAAAAAATATTAATTCCGTTTTTAAGCTCAATATGAGCGTTTTCTATATTTCTAAAGCAAGACAATGAAATATCTTTAATATACATTTTATTAAATATTTGCCTCCACTTTAACTTCTCCTATAGATTGAACTTTTACAACATCGCCAGGATGAACCTTTTTCCTAAGCTCAGTAACTTTTTCACCGTTTAATGTAATAAGTCCGTCATCAACAAGAATTTTAACATCAGAACCGCGTCCTACAAAGCCGCATAATTTCATAAGCTGATTTAATTTTATATATTCATCTTTAATATGTACTGTCTGCATAAAAACACCTTCTTAAATTCTTAAAGGAAGAATTAAATATTTATATTCTTCTCCGTCCTGCGGTTTTATAATACATGGTCCTAAAGAAGAATTAAACTGAACAGTTACTTTTTCGTCCTCAATAGCTTTTAAAGCGTCTATCAGATATCTCGGATTAAAAGCAATTTTAAGCTCTTCGCCTTCTGTTACAGAGTCTATTTCTTCATAAGCCTTACCTATTTCGGTTTGTGAAGTTATAATTACTTTTCCTCCGCCTATTTCAAGTTTTACAGGCATTTTTCTTGCATCTCTTGATATAAGTGACGCTCTTTCAAGAGATGAAATAAATTCCGAACGGTCTAAAACTATTTTTGTTTTGTACTCATCAGTAAATGTCTGCTCATATTTTATGTAATCTCCTTCAATAGTTCTTGTAACTACTGTATTTCCATTTATACTGAAAAGAACATGTTTATCTGTAACGAAAATTTCAGTTTCATCTTCTTCGCTGCCTGAAAGAATACGGCTTATTTCTCTCATTGTTTTAGCAGGTATAATTACCTTGGTTTCCTTCTCGTTATCATATTTATTAGAGCGGTATGAAATTCTGTATCCGTCTACAGAAACAACATTTGTTCTGTCCGGTTTAAATTCCATAAGTTCACCTGTAAGAAAAGGCTTTGACTCATCTAATGCTACGGAAAAAATAGTAGCATTAATCATATCACGCAAGTCTGTCTGCTTTAATTTATAATAATACTCTTTTTCTACAACAGGAATTTCCGGAAAATCATCAGACGGCTGAATCATAACAGTAAATTCAGAAAAGCCGCATTTTATAACTGCTTCTTTATCGTCAACTGATATTGTAACCCTGTCACCGTTTAATCGTCTTATAATTTCAGAAAAAAGTTTTGCCTCAATAGCAGCAGCTCCGTTTTGGTAAACTTCAGCCTGTATAGGTGCTGATTTTATACTTATTTCAAGGTCACTGGCAGTAAGAGTTAAAGTATCATTTTCAACAGTAAGAAGAATACATTCCAGTACCGGGAGGGTTGTTCGTGTGCTTACGGCCTTTGATACAGTATTTATTCCTTCTATAAGAGAATCCTTATCTAATGTTAATTTCATATTTGTTGACAACTCCCTTCTGTGCGCAATATATATATAAATAAGTTCTTTTTAGTAACAATAGTAGTAGTAGGTGTTAATTTGTTGATAAGTCAAAAACACCCATAAAAAAGCGTAAAAATGTTTCTGGATAAGAATGTATATAAGCTGCAAAATGATTTTACGGTTGTCCACATTGTTAACAAGCTTTAAATTTGGTGTGTGTTATAAACAATTAGTGAACACTAAATCCACATAGGTGTGTTAACAGTTTTCTAACACTTAAAACTGATGAAAATGTTAGAAAAATACAATAACACAATATTAAAATGTTATATGTTAAAATAATAACAAATTAATTAAAGGCCTTTTATTCTTTTTTCCAGCTCCAGAAGCGTTTCTGAAAGGTTAGGGTCGTTTTCCAAATCCTTTTCTATTTTATTGCAGGCGTGAAGTACTGTGGTGTGGTCTCTTCCGCCGTAATCCTCGCCTATTGCTGAAAGGGATATATCAAGGAGTTTTCTTGAAAGATACATACCTATCTGTCTTGGATAAGCTATGTTTTTAGGTTTTTTAGTACCTTTAAGGTCTGCTACTGTAATTTTATAGTAGTTAGCAACTATCTCCTGTATAAAATCAGTTGTCATTTTATTTTCAGAAGCTCTTTCAAATATGTCTTTCATTGCTTCCTCAGCCAGTTCAACTGTTACCTGTCTGTTTGTAAGCTTTGCAAAAGCCACAATTCTTGTTAAAGCACCTTCTAATTCACGAATATTGGTATCTATATATTTTGCTATGTAGTTCATAACACTATCTGGAACAACTATTGAATCCATTCGCGCTTTTTTCCTGAGTATTGCTATTCTTGTTTCATAGTCAGGAGGCTGGATATCAGCAATAAGCCCCCATTCAAAACGTGTTTTAAGCCTTTCTTCAAGAGTTTTGATTTCTTTAGGCGGACGGTCTGATGAAATTATAATCTGCTTGTTGCTGCTGTGAAGAGCATTAAATGTATGGAAAAATTCTTCCTGTGTACGTTCTTTTTGGGCTATAAACTGAATATCATCTATAAGAAGCACGTCTATATTGCGGTATTTATTTCTGAATTCCTCATTTTTATTTGTACTGATGGAATTAATAAGCTCATTTGTAAAAGTTTCGCTTGTAACGTACAGAACTTTAGTGTCCGGCTTTTTCTGTAAAATATAATGTGCTATTGAGTGCATTAAGTGTGTTTTGCCAAGACCAACATTTCCGTAAAGAAAAAGTGGATTATAGGCGCTGGCAGGAGCTTCGGCAACAGCCAAAGAAGCGGCGTGAGCCATTCGGTTGCTGTTTCCTACAACAAATGATTCAAAAACATATTTAGGATTAAGATTAGCCGCTGCTATAGGGTCGTTGGTTTTTATCTGCTGAGAGTTTAAAGATGATATGTTTGACGAGCCTATAAGCATAATGTTGTATTCAATATGAGTAACCTCAATAAGGGCGTTTTTAATAAGGGAAAGATACTTGTTTTCCACCTGTGTTTTACTGAAGTCGTTTTCTGCCTTTAAAACCAGGTCTCTGCCGTCGCAGACATGTATTTTAAGCGGTTTTATCCATGTGTTAAAGCTGATAGGGTCTTCAAGGTTTTTTTCTATAAGTGACAGCGCTTTCTGCCAGCTTAAATATAAGTCCTCCATTTTTTCCTCCTTCTGTTTTTGTTTTAAAAATCAAATTAAGCCCAGTTAAAAAGTTAAAATAATGTAAGTTATATACATATTACAATAATGAAGGTTTAAATAATAATTTTAAAACTGTACAAATAATATTTTTATAAGTTATCAACAATGTTGTGCACAACATGTTGATAACTTTTTGGAAAAATATTGATTTTGTAGTATTAAAAACATTAAATAATCAATATATAGTCTGTTTTAAAGTGACAAATATATATGTTATACACTTTTTAACAAAAATCAACATAAAATATCCACAGAATTTAATTTTAATTTTATATTAAATTATGAATTATTAGGAAATAAATACAGTAAATGTGAAAATATGTGATTTTAATCTGCTTATATGACTTTTTTAAAACTTAAATCCCAAGTTATCCACTATAATATAACAAAATATTTATTTCTTATCAACATATTAAAGGGGATAAACCCGTAGAGATTTTATGGCAGAATTATTAACAATTCAATATAATGTGTATAATTTGAATTTAAGCACTATATATACAAAAATATAAAAATTGTATTTTTTTGTATAATAAAATCGCGCAAAATATACTGTTTATTGGTATATTTCAATTTAATTTTCTTGACGCAATAGATTTTATTTATTATAATGGTAGCAGTGCTTTTGTGCAGGACAGGCGCAAAAAAGTAGTTTAAGGAGGTGCGTAAGACATGAAAATGACATTCCAGCCAAAGAAAAGACAGAGAAGCAAAGTACATGGTTTCAGAAAAAGAATGGCTACTGCTAACGGCAGAAAGGTTCTCTCTGCAAGAAGAAGAAAAGGAAGAAAAGTATTATCTGCATAATTAAATCAAATACTTTGTATTTACAGGCCGCGGATAGTGGCCTTTTAATTTTTAAAGCGTTAAGGTTGTGATAAATTGA
>CALWHR010000052.1 GCA_944380455.1 uncultured Clostridia bacterium | reverse complement strand
CGGTGGGATTCGAACCCACGTGCCCTTTCGGACAACTCGATTTCGAGTCGAGCTCGTTATGACCGCTTCGATACGTCTCCATTTAATGATTATTCAATTTTTGGGGCAAATAACATGATTTCGAGTCAGGCTCGTTATGACCTCTTCGATACGTCTCCACAGTACTTTATATCTTACCAGAAATATGTTGTTTGTTCAATAATAAATTAATAAATTTGTTAAAGCTTTGTTTTCAGTTTGTTTAACAATTTGATAAGAGTTTAATATAAAATTAAAATATATACGGTTTTTTATAATTTTATGTTATAATAACCAAATAAGAATTATTGCCGGAATAAAGGATTTATAAAATTTTATATTATTGCTTTTAACAGGGGAATAATAAATACAAAAGTATTTTTATAATTAACAGAGGTATTTATTAATGAATGAAAAAGTATTAAAAACTCTTGAATATAACAAAATAATTGAAAAGCTTACATCATACGCTGTTTCGCCTATGGGTAAGGAAATGACATCTGCCTTAAAGCCGTGTGCGTCTATTGGCCAGATTCAGCAGTGGCAGAACGAAACATCAGAGGCGGAGGCAATGATATTAAGGAAGGGTTCTATTCCTTTAGGCGGTTTAAGAGAGATTAGGCCGCAGATTAAAAGGCTTGCTATGGGCGGAAGTTTGGGCATTGCAGAGCTTCTTAACATAGGTGATTTTTTGTATGTGTGCCGCAGGGTTAAAAATTACTCAGTAAACGAAAATAAAGCCGAAAGCTATGACACAATAGGTCCTATGTTCGATTTGGTAATGGAACTGCCTAAGCTTGAAAAAGAAATTTCAAGGGTAATACTTTCTGAAACGGAAGTATCTGATGACGCATCCCAGGGACTTAAAAGTGTAAGGCGTGAAATGGCTGTATCCAACGACCGTATAAGAGAGCATTTGAACAATATTATTAACTCTCAGACCTACAGGCCAATGCTTCAGGATTATGTAATTACAATAAGGAACGACAGATACTGTGTTCCGGTTAAAAGTGAGTACAGAAACAGCTTCAGCGGCATGGTACACGACCAGTCAAATACGGGCTCAACACTTTTTATTGAGCCTTTAAGTGTTGTTCAGCTTAATAACAGAATAAAAGAGCTTCAGATTAAAGAAAAGGAAGAAATAGACAAAATTCTTCAAAAGCTTTCAGCAGAAGTTTTTGAGAATTTAGACGCTATAGAATCTAATTTGAATATTGTTACAAAACTGGATTTTATATTTGCCAAAGGCCAGCTTTCCCTTTCTATGAAGGGAACAAAAGCTGTTTTTAATAATAAAAAATATATTAATATTAAAAAGGGAAGGCATCCGCTTTTAAACAGCGACACTGTTGTGCCGGTTAATATTTATTTAGGCGGTGACTTTACAACCCTTTTAATAACAGGCCCTAATACAGGCGGAAAAACCGTTGCCCTTAAAACTCTGGGCCTTTTCCAGCTTATGGGGCAGGCAGGTCTTCACATACCGGCTTTTGATAACTCTGAGCTTGGTGTTTTTGATGAGATTTTTGCCGATATTGGTGACGAGCAGAGTATTGAGCAGAATTTAAGTACATTTTCTGCCCACATGAAAAACACGGTTTATATACTTGAAAATGTAACAAACGATTCACTTGTGCTTTTTGACGAGCTTGGGGCAGGAACTGACCCTGTAGAAGGCGCGGCTCTTGCTATGAGTATTATACAGAGCCTTAAAGAGCGGTGCATTAGAACAGCAGTTACTACACACTACAGCGAGCTTAAAGTTTATGCCCTTTCAACGGAAGGTGTTGAAAATGCCAGCTGTGAGTTTGATGTGGAGTCTTTAAAGCCGACATACAGGCTTTTAATAGGTATACCTGGAAAAAGCAACGCCTTTGCTATTTCAAAGCGTTTAGGGCTTATGGACAGTGTTATAGATAAAGCCAAAGAATTTGTTGGCAAAGAAAATGTTAAGTTTGAAGATGTTATAACAGATTTGGAAATCAGCAGGCGCTCTGTTGTACTGGAGCAGGAAAGAGCTGAGGAGTACCGCTTGGAGGCTGAAAAGCTTAAAAAAGAAGTTGAAAAGCAGAAAGAAAAAACTCGTCAGCAGAAAGAAAAAATACTTGCTGACGCCCGCGAACAGGCCCGCATGATTTATCAGAAGGCTAAAGAGGAAGCGGACAGCATTATAAAAGAAATGAACAGAGATGCCAGAAACAAGGCTAATCAGGAGAAAATGAACGAAAGCCGAAGAAAGATTAAAGATAAGCTCTCGGACGTTGATTCGGAAATAGCCAAAATGATGGCAAAACGCAAAAAACAGCACAAAGCTCCTGATAAAATAGAAGTTGGAGACAGCGTTTATATTATTTCATTTGACCAGCACGGAACTGTTATTTCGCCTATTGACGAAAACAAAAACGTAATGGTTCAAATGGGACTTATGAAAATTAAAGTACCTTTAAACGAGCTGGTTATAGACGAAACGGCGCAAAATGCCAACAGTGCTAAAAATAGCAGTTCAGGAACAAGAAATGTGTCAAGAAAGGCGGCGGCCGGAAAGAGTATGTTTGTAAGTCCGGAGATTGACTGCCGCGGTCAGACTGTAGATGAAGGCATTGGAAATATTGATAAATATATAGATGATGCTTTTTTAGCCGGTTTAAAACAGGTTACAATTATTCATGGAAAAGGCACGGGTGTTTTAAGAGCCGCTGTTCAGCAGTATTTAGCGCGCAACCCGCATGTTAAGTCTTACCGCTATGGAAAATACGGCGAGGGTGAAATGGGTGTTACTGTTGTAGAGCTTAAAAATTAAGGAGGTTAAACATGTCCGCTAATCAGAAAATATTGATTGTAGATGATGACGAGCACATATCAGAGCTTATATCCCTTTATCTTATAAGGGAAGGCTACGACACAAAAGAAGTTCACGATGGAAAAAGTGCAGTTGAGGCTTTTTCCTCATATAATCCAGACCTTATAATGCTGGATATAATGCTTCCTGTAATGGACGGCTATGAGGTATGCAAGGAGATAAGGAAAACAAGCACTGTGCCTATTATTATGCTTACAGCAAAGGGAGATACTATAGACAAAGTTTTAGGTTTGGAACTTGGGGCTGACGATTATATTGTTAAGCCTTTCGAGCCTAAAGAAATGACTGCGAGGGTAAAGGCTGTTTTAAGGCGATTTGATACAGGCAAAACAAAAGAAAGCTCTAAAATACTTGAGTTTGAAAACCTTGAGATTAACATGGAAAACTATACAGTTAAATATCACGGCGAATTTCTCAGCTTTCCGCCTAAAGAATTTGAACTTTTGTATTTTTTGGCTAAACGTCCTAACCAGGTATTTACAAGAGACCAGCTACTTGATAAAATTTGGGGCTATGAATATATTGGGGATACAAGAACGGTAGATGTACATATTAAAAGAATCCGCGAGAAATTTGATAAAAAAGATTCATGGTCTGTTAAAACAGTATGGGGTGTTGGATATAAATTTGAGGTGGAATAAATCTTATGTTTAAACGCACAAAGCCAGTAAAGCATACTATACTGAAAAAACAAATGACTATATATATGAGTATTATACTTGTGCTTCTTGGTGTATTTGGTTCAGGTATATCATTTATTTATACACGTCATTATATGTACGAACAGGAACAGCAGCTTATTCTTCAGGGTGAGAGGTTTAAGGAATCCCTGAGTAATTTGTACCACAGCGGGGACATAAATACTTCAAGCCTTAATTTTGAGTTTGAAGTTATGAAAAAATACATGGGTACAAGTGTGTTTTTTATGAACAGCAAGGGAAAAATAAGTTTTACTACAGAAGATGTGAGCCAGAAATGGATTGGCCAGACAATAACAGATGAGGCTGTTAATATTGTTTTAAGCGGCAAAATTGCCACTGTTCAGGGGAAAATAGGCGGTATGTTTAATGAAACGGTACTGACTGTTGGTTATCCTATAATAATAGATGGTGTTTTGATAGGCGGAATATTTATGTGCAAGCCTATGGATATTCTCCGTTCTTCAATGAGCTATGTCGTATTCCTTATGCTTGGGTATATGGTGCCTGTTATTATAATGGGATTTGGACTGATATATTATTCAACTAAAAAAATTACAAGTCCGCTTATTGATATGAATGAAGCGGCTAAAATAATTGCTGACGGCAGGATAGGAACACGTATTGAGGTTGAAAGTGATGATGAAGTAGGCCAGCTTGCAAACTCCTTTAATTTAATGGCTGAAAGCATTGAGGAAACGGAAAAACGCCGGCGTGAGTTTATAGCCAATATTTCCCACGATTTAAGAAGTCCGCTTACAAGTATCAGAGGGTTTATTGAGGCTATAGTTGACGGAACTATACCGCCTGAGAAACAGAATTATTACCTTAAAATTGTAATGGAGGAAACAGGAAGGCTTTCCAAACTGGCTAATGACTTAGTTGATTTAAGCAGTGCTCAGGCAGGTTCTATGTTGCTGGAAAGATGTGATTTTGACATTAACGAGCTTATACGTGAAAGTATTGAGGCTATGGAGCCGAGGTTTAAAAAGAAAAATTTAACAATTAACGCTATTTTTTCTGATGAGGTTACAATAGTCAATGCTGACCCTAACAAAATAAAAAGGGTTATACAAAATCTTCTTGATAATGCTGTTAAGTTTTCGTATGATGGCGGCAACATTATCACTGAGGTGCAGGAAGATGATAAAAAGGTTCGCGTATATGTTCGTGATAATGGCAAGGGAATTACCGAAGGCGAAATGAAGCATGTTTTTGAAAGATTTTTCAAAGCTGACACTTCAAGGGGATTGGATAAAACAGGTGTTGGCTTGGGACTTTCAATAGTTAAGGAGTTTATTAATGCCCATGGAGAGAGAGTTGAAGTAATAAGCAGAAATGAAGGCGGAACAGAGTTTGTGTTTACTTTGCAGCCTGTTAAGCAAAAATAAATGCCTTTTATAAGTTAAAACTTAACTTATAGAGGCTTTAAATATACATCAAAACTTTTAAGAAAGAGGTTAGAAAAAATGAATTTTTTGGAAAACTGTTTTAAATTAAAACAGAACAACACAACTGTTAAAACAGAGATTTATGCCGGACTTACAACATTTATGACAATGGCATACATACTTATTGTAAATCCGAGCCTTCTCAGCGCTTCAGGTATGGATGCTGGTGCCGTGCTTTCTGCTACTGCTCTTGGTGCTGCTATAGGTACTTTTTGTATGGCCGCATTGTCAAACTATCCTTTTGCCCTTGCGCCGGGCATGGGACTTAATGCATACTTTGCTTATACTGTTGTTTTGCAGATGGGTTATTCTTGGCAGATGGCTTTAGCAGCTGTATTTGTTGAAGGTATTATATTTATTATTCTTTCACTTATTAATGTAAGAGAGGCTATATTTAATGCCATACCTAAAAACATGAAATCGGCAGTAAGTGTTGCTATTGGACTTTATATTGCTTTTATAGGTATGCAGAATGCTGGAATTATAGTAAATGAAGACTCAACACTTGTTACATTAGGCAATGTAAAGGATATATCAGTTTTCCTTGCTCTTGTGGGAACTATAATTACAGTTGTTCTTGTTGCTAAAAAGATTAAGGGTGCTTTATTTTTTGGTATCTTAATTACATATATTATAGGTATAATCTGCCAGCTTACGGGTATTTATACTGTTAATCCTGATGCTGGAGTTTATTCCCTTATTCCTTCAGGCATTGTTTCAACACCGCCGTCATTAGCTCCTACATTTATGAAAATGGATTTTTCAATGATTCTTTCTTGGGATTTCTTTATTGTAATGTTTTCATTCCTTTTTGTAGACCTTTTTGATACATTGGGAACACTTATTGGTGTTTCTACAAAAGCAGGTTATTTAGATAAAGACGGAAAGCTTCCTAAAATTAAAGGAGCTCTTTTGGCTGACGCCATAGGCACAACGGCAGGTGCTGTTCTGGGTACATCTACTGTAACTACATTTATAGAGAGTGCTTCCGGTGTTACAGAAGGCGGAAGAACGGGCCTTACATCAGCTGTAGTAGGACTTTTGTTCCTTGTAGCTCTTATATTCTCTCCTGTAATTATGGCAATACCGTCTTTTGCTACAGCTCCGGCGCTTATAGTTGTAGGATTGTTTATGATTGAGCAGGTTGTTAATATTAATTTTTCTGATTATACAGAAGGATTTCCAGCTTTTATTACAATAATAATGATGGTTGTTGCTTATAGTATTTCAACAGGTCTGATATTTGGTGTAATTTCTTATGTACTTATTAAACTCTTTACAGGCAGAAGCAAAGAGCTTAATCCTGTTATTGTTATAATAGCAATATTGTTTGTGGCAAAATTAGCTTTGAGCTAATAGCAATTTAAACCGCGGTATATATTTCCACGGTTTTTTTAGTTATATAATAAGGAAGAAACTAATGCTGAAAATTTAAATATTTTTTTTAATACTAATCAGCTGCATAATTGGAAATAATAAAAGTGCTGAATTTGTAACCAGGTTTTAGTATCAAAAAACTGTTGATTTTTGTTTAAAAAATATGATATAGTGTATTTTATATAAATTTACAATCTGTTTTATAAAAATATTGGTTAATATTTTATGAAAAAAAGGTAAAAATCTTGAAAAAAAGTCTTGCAAAAATTTATGCAATGCTGTATAATAACCAATGTTGTGACATAGAGCGAAGAAACGGAGGTTGCCGTGTGTATCACGGGTTTTCCGCGGAGCGATGTCCAGTTCATGAAACCGGGCGACAAGGTCACTGTACTGAATATTGGGAGTAAGGAGTCCATACAGCAAATAGGACTTCTGTGCGCTTAAATGCGCATCCGGATAAGTGTGCAGTCACCACTTGTCGTGCTGAAAGTAAAAGTACGAAAAGGAGGGGACTTTTTTTTATGGCTAACCAGAAAATCAGAATCAGTCTTAAAGCTTATGATCATAAATTGATC
>CALWHR010000051.1 GCA_944380455.1 uncultured Clostridia bacterium | reverse complement strand
CAACGTCTTCAACATTGTGTGCTGTTGACATATGTATTGGAAGTGCTTCAGGATCTTTAGCAGCATGTGTAAAGTATGCTCCTGCTTCTAATATATTTGTTTCAAATGCGAAATCTGGATCAAATGCGTGTAACATTTTTAATTCCCCCTGTTAATATATTTTACTCTTTTGCAGCGTAATTTTATTATAAACCAGTCTTTTTAAGACTGATATTTATAAACAAGTTAATTATATAAAACTTATCTTGTGTATATTCCAATTTAAAATTGTTTTATCTTTTGTATTTTGTAGTTTATTCTTTATAGCTGATATAGAGTCAAGAGCCACTTGTAAATTATTTTATTTTTCTTCTGTTATATTATAAAGCATAAAGCTTATCAGCTCTGTCCATATGTAATAAGGTCATCGCCCTTTTTAATTCCAAGAGTTGAAGCTATGATTAATACATGAGCATCATACTTAGCATAAACCTCATTAATAACATTTCCAAACATATCACAGATTTCAGCGAGCTTCTGACCTTCTTTTATGTCATCGCCTTCTTTTACAAGCATGTATAAAAGACCGCTTTCTTCTGCCTCTGCCCATTCATGTTTTTTAACAAAAACCTGAGATTCATTTAAAGGAGCTTCACCAGGAAGTATATTTAAAAACCTCATTACACTGATTAAGTCATTCTTATCAGCATCTACTTCTTCTTTTGACCAATCGCCGTGAGCGCCTCTTTCAAATAAAAGAGAAGGTACGTTTCTGTCTATAGATGATGAATTGTAAAATTCTGTTCTTCCGCCTGAATTAAGTCTGTATTTAAAGCTTGTACGCTTAGCAGCTTCTCCGGCAAAAGCATTGTTTTCTGACTCTTTAGGAGCACATACAATAATACATGGATCAAGCTTTTCAACCATGTCACCGCTGTGAATGTCAACATGGAAATCACTTTTTGCAACAAATTCCTCTGAAAGGAAAGCACAGATTTTATCAGCTAAAGTTCCATTGTAATCTCCTGGGAAAAGTCTGTTAAGATTCTTACGCTCTGGGTCATCAGGAACAACATATGTCTGACGGTCTATAAAGCCTGATATATTTATGCAGTGCATAAGTATAACAACACCTGAAACATCAGCCGGGTCAATCTCTTTAGCCAGCTCTACTACGGCTTGGATACCAGGATATTCACAACCATGAATACCTGCTGAAGCTAAAAATGTTTTTCCGTCTTCTTTTCCGTTGATAATTGTGATAGGGAACTTATAGTCAGTACCTGCTACTGTAACATACTGAGATACTTTTTCACCAGATGGTACTGTAATGCCGCCAAAAGTAACACTGTTTTTCATGTGTCATCCTCCTTTAATTATCTTTAGTAAAAGTGCGTATAATAAGGTAACAATACTTTAATGTGCTGCCTACAGTAACAAAAGACAAATTATCCCATTTGATTTGGCTTGTATTATGTAAGCTGCTCTTATCTACAAGTCGATAATAAACCCTATTGTGAGTATATAGTCAAGGAAAAAAACTACCATTTTTAACTAATAATCATATTATGCAAAGAATAATGTGTTAAATTTAACCCTAAAACCCATTTTACAATTCACTTTCTTAAATAATATTTGTGCATCATGTATATTTTTTTAAAAAAACTTACAAGATACAAAAACCAAATTAATCATTATAGCTAACAAAAATATAAAATAAGATAAATTGTCACATTTTCAGAAATTTAAAATATAAATTGTCAAAACGTACAAACATTAATATTTTTCATTCTTTTTTGTTCTTATCGTGATATTTTTATAGGCAATTTTCATGATTTGCATCATCATTTTTTACAAAAAATTTTTCAATTCTTCCACAAAAAAATCTAATGTTTCATTAATATTTTTAATATTTCTTACAGTCGGTAGATTTTTATATTTATTTTCAACTTGTATAAAAAAATTCTTACCTTTATATACATCAAAAATTAATTTTTTTGAAATTACTATTGACTCTATTGTACCTACAGATAATAAAATAGCCTTGTAAAGCAAAATATGGCTTTTCGGATAAGCTGTTGAAAATAAGCAGCTTTGAAGTAAGCTTTTAAGCAATGAATTTTAAAGGCATATTTTTATTTTTAAAGGGAGGAATATTAAAATGTCACTTGAAACAGAACTTCTCTACACTAGAAAATATAAAGATGGAGCTTGCAACTTATTAAAACCAGAAGCTTTCCCTCTTTATACAGCAACAGCTTTCACAGCTAATACACTTTCAGAAATCAAACAGGCTTACGCACAGGGATATACATATATCAGAACAAACAACCCTGACCGTGATGTTCTTGCTTCTCAGATTACAGCTCTTGAAGCTCCTGGTCTTGAAGACAAAGATACACTTGTATTCTCATCAGGTATGGCTTCAATTTCAACAACAATCGGTTCTCTTCTTCAGGCTGGTGACCATGTAATCTGCAACAGCAGAATTTACGGCGAGACATTCGATGTATTCGGCAAAATGTTCTCAAGATTTGGTATCGAGTCAACACTTGTAAACATGGATGACATCGAGAATGTTAAAGCAGCTATCAAACCTAACACAAAGATGATTTATGCTGAGGTTTGCGCTAACCCAACAATGAACCTTATCGATATTCCTGAGTTTGCTAAACTTGCTCATGAAAACGGCGCTCTTCTTATGATGGATAACACATTCACAACAGCTATCTCTATCAAACCTCTTACACTTGGCGCTGATATCGTTATTTCTTCAATGACAAAATTCATGAATGGCCATTCAGATGCTATTCTTGGATGCATGACAGCTTCTAAAGAAATCATCGAAACAGTTCGTCCAATGAGAATGCTCTTTGGTACACCTGCTGATCCATTCCCATGCTGGATGATGATTCGTGGTCTTGAAACACTTCACCTTCGTGTAAGAAAACAGATGTACAATGCTGCTAAACTTGCTGCTTTCTTTGAGAGTGATCCACACGTTATCAAAGTTAACCATCCATCACTTGACAGCTTCCCACAGAGAGCAATCGCTAAGAAACTCTGGTCAGATGACGAAGCTATCAGCGGTATGATGAGCATCATCCTTAACACAGAGGACGAAGAGAAGATAGACAAATTCATGGCTAAACTTCAGTATGTTCACTATGCTACAACACTTGGCGGTCTTAGAACAACACTTAACCACCCATGCACATCTTCACACAGCCATATGCCAGATGCTGACAGAAGAAAAATGGGTATCACACCTGGTATGTTCCGTGTATCTGTTGGTATCGAAGATACTCAGGATCTTATCAACGACTTCAAACAGGCTTTTGCTGAGTTAGACTGATTTTAAAAAATAATTAATGCTCTAATTTAGGGACGGATTAAACCGTCCCCTTTTTTTGTCAAAAAAAACCTTTGCACAATACCGGATAATATTGTAAAATTATAAATATTCAGGGGGAATGATAAATGAATATATACATAAGCAATGAAATTAAAGAAAAAGT
This sequence comes from uncultured Clostridia bacterium, assembly GCA_944380455.1. Taxonomy (GTDB): domain Bacteria; phylum Bacillota; class Clostridia; order Lachnospirales; family Anaerotignaceae; genus Neoanaerotignum_A. Next base: position 18,626 of record CALWHR010000051.1, on the reverse strand, counting down.
TCCTTACACTAAATTGCTTGTATTTAAATACAGCACAGATGTTAAGGAGCAAAATGCGGATTTATGGCAGTATATGGAAGATAAAATTATACCTGCTGTAAAAAAAGAGCTTGAAGAAAAAAATGTTACAGAAATAAAAAACATAGCTTCTTCAAGAAAAGCCTACAAGTCTTTCGGCAAAGACCCGGGCAGATACAGAGTTTCATCAGAAGCTTTAATCCGCCGTATCAAACAGGGCAAAGACTTATATAAAATTAATACTGTTGTTGACACCAACAATCTTATTTCTGTAGAAAGCGGCTTTTCTGTAGGCTCATACGATATTGACCAGGTTAAAGGCGATATTGTGCTTAATCTTGGCAAAACAGGAGAAAGTTATAAAGGTATAGGAAAAGAAAGTGTAAACATAGAAAATCTTCCTGTTCTTTGTGACAGCGAAGGTCCTTTTGGAAGTCCTACAAGCGATTCAGAAAAGGCAATGATTACTCTTGAATCAAAGAACATTATTACACTTATATACGTTTTCGATAACGATGAAGATATAAACTCTCTTGCCGAAATGTCTGAAAACTATATTAAAAAGTATGCCCATGCTTCAAATGTCGAAAAACTCATTGTAGAATAAAATCATTACAATATAATGCTGCGTTCTGCTGTGTCTTAAAGACACAGTTATTTAAAGCATATGAAAAATTATATTTTAGGCGCTGCGAACTTTTTATAAATTTTAACGCCGCAGTGGAAGGAGGTTCGCAATTGAAAGATTTATATTCTATAGGCGAAGTTGCTAAAATAATGGGCGTTTCAATACAAACACTCAGGTACTACAGCAGTATTGATCTTCTGCAACCAAAGTACACAAACCCGGCTACAGGCTACCGCTATTATTCCGTTAACCAGCTTCATTTCATAGACAGGATCAAATATCTTCAAAAATTAGGACTCAGCCTTGAAGAAATTAAATCCGTAATACTTAATAACGATATAAAAGAACTGGTTTCATTACTTGATACACATAAACAGCGCTGTTTTGATGAAATAAGCCGGCTTCAGGATGTTATAGACAGTATAGAATGGTACAAAAACTATTTTACCTATGTAACAGAAGACAGCGTAAATGATAATTTTTACAGCCTTCATATGGATAAACGCTATCTTGTTGCCACTCCGTATGACGGAAAAACCAATGAGGAAGTACATATTGCTCTGCACGAGATTAAAAACAGTGAAAAATTCTGTTCACTTAAATATGTTCGTCAGTTTTCACTGATACTTGATTATAATGACCTTATGGAGTGCAATCTGAACAGGAAGTATCTGGGTATGTTTATTAAAGAACCGCCTGATTTTAAATCTGAAAACATAATAGAAATACCTGAAGGCGATTATCTGTGCTTTAAGGCAAGAATACTATCCGACACATGGAATCCTTATTTCGCCAAACTGTTCTTCAGCGGCAAAAAGAAACCGCCTATTGTTCTTGCCAATGAATATGAGGATAGCCTTTACGACTATTCAAGATGTATTTATGAAATTCAGATGCTTATACCTCAGGAATAAAAACCTCAAATAAAAACAGCTGTTTATAAAGCAGTTTGCCTTATAAACAGCTGTTTTTTTGTATTTTATTATCAGAGTCCCTGTATCTTAATCTGTCCGCTGACTTTTTCACCCGGAAATTTATACCCAAAATGCTCATATCCGCTTTTTGTAACTATTCTGCCCCTTGGCGTTCTTTGTATATATCCAAGCTGTATAAGATACGGCTCATAAACATCTTCTATCGTTTCAGCTTCCTCGCCTATATACACAGCTAATGTATCAACACCTACAGGGCGGCCGCCGAATTTTTCTATCATGGCAAGAAGCATTTTTCTGTCGGTTAAATCAAGACCCATTTTATCCACATCAAGCCTGTTCAGCGCCTGATTGGCTACTTCGTGTGTTATTACACCATCAAAGCTTACCTGGGCAAAATCCCGCACTCTTTTTAAAAGCCTGTTGGCTATTCTTGGCGTTCCTCTTGAGCGCCTTGCTATTTCCTCTGCTCCGCCGTCATCTATTTCTATATCCAAAACTCCGGCCGAGCGCTTTATAATTGTTTTAAGATTATCAACACTGTACGGCTCAAGACGCTGTATAACACCGAACCTGTCCCTTAAAGGCGCGGTTAAAAGACCTATACGTGTTGTAGCACCTATTAATGTAAACTTAGGCAAATCAATCCTTACGCTTCTTGCGCCTTGGCCTTTGCCTATTACGATATCAATAACAAAGTCCTCCATAGCCGGATAGAGTATCTCTTCTATAATACGGTTAAGCCGGTGTATTTCATCTACAAAAAGTATGTCACCCTCTTCAAGACCGCTTAACACAGCCGCCATATCCCCCGGACGCTCTATAGCCGGGCCTGATGTTGTTTTTATGTTAACACCCATTTCGTTGGCTATAATATTTGAAAGCGTGGTTTTTCCAAGTCCTGGCGGACCGTAAAGAAGCACATGGTCTAAAGGCTCGCCTCTTTTTTTGGCTGCCTCAATAAATACCTTCATGTTGTTTTTAACACTTTCCTGACCTATATAGTTTTCTAAATTATCGGGACGCAGTTTAGGCTCAAGCTCTGTATCTTCTGCCCTAAAGCCCGATGTAATAATTCTCTCCTGCATATAAACACCGCCTGATTATTTTTCGGAAATTTTTTTAAGTGCTTTTTTCAAAAGACCTGACGTATCATCTTCAGGTGTATACACCTCAGAAAGCGCTTTAACTGCCTCACTCCTGCCATAGCCTAAAACAAGCATTGCCTCAAGAGCCTCGCTTCTGCTATCTGTTAAAGCAGAAATTTCTCCTACATCTCCGCCTATTTCCCCACCTATTACAGAAGAAATCTCATCTGTTGATATCTTGTCTTTCAGTTCAAGTATTATCCTTTGAGCCGTTTTTTTGCCAAGACCAGGCGCGCGGCATATTAAATTTACATCATTTGCCACAATAGCCGATGTAATCTCGTTTACACTGGCACTGCCTAAAAGAGCAAGCGCCGATTTTCCGCCTACACCTGAAACTGATGTAAGCTTTTTAAAAAGCTCCAGCTGTTTTTTATTTTCAAATCCAAAAAGCGACACACTATCCTCTTTAACACTCATATATGTAAAAATCTTAACTTCACAATGGAGCTTATATTTAACCGTAAACGCCGGCGGCATAGATATAAAGTACCCTAATCCGCCTGCTTCAACTATAACGCCTGCTTCTGTAATATCTTCAAGCGTTCCTTTTATATAAGAAATCATATTATCGTCCTTTCTAACATAAAGCAACTATTATTTTACCATAAACAATGCTTTGATGCACATAAATTATACATAAAAAATACTGCCAGGCAATATTTGAGTAAAAGTAAAGCCACAGCAGTATATAAAGCTTGAAATATCTTAAATTTTATTTTTCTTTTTTCTTTTTTTCCTTATTTTCTTCAACATCAAGAACTATAGGTATAAGCAAAGGCGCAAATTTTCCTTTTCCCCTGTTTTTAACATAGAAAAAGCCTATTACGGAAAAAACAACAGCTCCTGCAAAATTAACCAAAAGGTCTTTCATTGTGTCTATAATGCCTATGTCTATGTATCCGCCTGGAAACTCCATCCAATCCTTCCCGTTTACCACAAGACTGGTTATTTTCTCCGTTACCACATTATTAAGTCCGTCTGGATTTAATGCAACGGAATGAATAGTATTTATAATAAAATCCTTCTGCATGTCAGTACCGAAAAAATAGTCCATGCTGAACTCAAAAAATTCCCACAAAACACCTACCGTCATAGAAAAACAAAACGCCACCAGTGCAAGAAAAATAGGCGAAAGCTTAAAAGTCATTCTTTCACTTCTGTTAAAAAGGTCAACAAGACAAAAGCCGACTGCGGCAACTAAAAATCCGTTTAATGTATGCAGCATTGTGTCCCAGCCGGAAATTTTTGTATAAAACGAATTTATCTCGCCTAAAATCTCGGCAGCAAATATGAAGCAATAAATAATAGCCTCCATTAAAGGCGGTATATCTATAGAAAGCTTCTTTTCAAGCATCATAGGCACACAAAAAAGCAGCAGAGAAAGAACGCATACAAAAACATTTTCATATCTTCCCACAAAAACAGCACGTATTAAAATAGCAATAATAAAAAACGATAAAACACCTCTTATCGTAAGGCGGCGCCGTACTTTAGGTGATTCCTTTATAGTGTCAATTAATTTTTCATTTTTATCGTTAGACATATTTTCTCCTTTTAATTAATCACATATCAGTTACGTGATTTTATAATAACAGAGTTAACTTATAAAAGCAATACCGCCGCAATGCCCTTTAATCAACGGCACAACGGCGGTACTTTTAATGCAAAAATCTAATATTAACTTTTTTTAAATACAGATACCCTTATCTGTTTGAGCCCATGCCTGATTCCTTATCAGCCATCATTTTTTCCTGAGCCTCAATCATTTTCTTAAAAATATGTTCCGAACGGACATTTAATAAATCCCCTGAATTCAGGGGTTTTTCATAAATTCTGCTTTGGCTCTCTCCTGTGTTTAATATTATTTTCAACTCCATATGCCTTTCGTCTATTGGATGGGCATATATTTTATCAACAAACAAATTAATAATATTTTGAGTAAGGTCTTCCTTTTCGATTATTTCAAAACGTTTTAAATTTTTCTTTAGCTCATAAATGTCATCAAGCTTAATTTTATTATTTTCCTGTTGCTTTTCTAATTTTTCAATTTCTTGTTCCAGTAATTTTAACTCATCGCTTAAAATATTGTTTCTGCGCAGGAACTCATCGTCAGATATTTTACCGTCAAGATTATATTCAAGTATCTTGTCTTTTTTCTTAATTATTTTATCTATGTCATCATTTAATTTTTTTATTTCACTTGTATAGTCTATTGATTGCATGGACTTTTCATATATTTGAATAAACTTGTTTACAATATCATCAAAGTTTCCGCTTAGCTCCTGAAGAATATTTACAAGTATATCTAAGAGTTCTCTCTCCATTATGGCAAATGATTTACAGCTTGAACTGCCGTTTTTTAATTTATGGCTGCACACCCATCTGGAGTTGTTATTTCCGTTTCTGTCAATTCGTGCTTTTAACCAATATGGTTTCTCATCAACAGCACAAATTATTTTACCTGTAAAAAGATTATCTTCTTTATATGAACTTCGCCTGTTTTTTATTGTTTCACTTCTTATTTTGTAAATTCGGTTAGCTTCCTCCCACAATTCTTCGCTGACTATTGCGGGAACAATACAGCCCTGTTCGTCTTTAAACATAACCCATTCTTCTTCAGACAAAAATTTTTGTTTTTTGGTAAACATATCAACAATTTTAACTTTGTTGCCTACATAATACCCTTTATACTTTGGATTAGTTATAATGTGCTGAACAACACCTCTGTTTATTCTTCCTCCCTTATAGTTTCTATAACCCATATCGTACAGAGCATTTTCTATTTTTGGTGTTGTCATAATGCCTTCAGCATATTTTTCAAATATAAATCTTACCATTTTAGCTTCATATTCATTTATAGTTAAACGGCCTTTTTCTTTGTTATATCCATAAATATGCGAATTACCCAAAACAACTCCATTTTTAATAGCTTGCTTATGCCCAAATCTTATACGGCTTGAAAGTTTTCTCACCTCATCTTGCGCAACTCCGGCCATAATTGTAAGTCTGAACTCGCTGTCTTCATCAAGAGTATTTATATTATCATTTTGAAAAAACACTGCCACCCCATTTGAAAGAAGTTTACGTGTATAACCTATACTGTCTAAAGTGTTTCTGGCAAAACGCGAAATCTCCTTTGTAACAATATAATCAAATTTTCCAGACAAAGCATCATCTATCATTTTATGAAAATTTTCTCGTTTATTTGTGGTTATGCCTGAAATTCCTTCATCAATATAACCACTAACATAAACCCATTTGGGATTAGACTTGATATATTCTTCATAATACTCTGTCTGATTTTTTAAAGAATTAAGCTGTTCATCTTTTTCACTGCTTACTCGGGCATAAAAAGTAACTCTTAACGGGATATCTCTTATTGATTTGTATTTTAACTCCTCTCTAATGCTAAAAATATCCATTTTTGACCTCCTTGAAATTTTGGAAGTCTGATTTTATATACGTCATTATTATATAGTATCAAAAATATTGCCGCAACAAAATCTAATTTCCAATTCTTATCTATGCCCTTTATAGTCAGTATTTATCTGTAATAAAATTTTATTTTTCATTTCTTCGTTAATACGTCCTTGCTTATACAGTTTATTATTGAGAATTATCAATGAAATATAAGAACCTAAATTTGATAAATCGTTGATATTTGGCATATTAATCCCTCCTTAATAATAAAAAGTATTCCTATTTTTAGAAAATTTATAATTAAAGCCTGTAAATATTTAAAAATACCTACAGGCTTTAAACATCTTATTAATATGTCATATTGTCAGCGGCAATGTGCCGCCTACTGCTCACCCCTGACATAACGGGAATATCTAAGTCCACAGTTGGCTTTCCGTGCTATAAATACCGCCGACAGGTAATTTTCCTTGTTCGCAGTATTCCCCTATTAATGTGGAGTACATACCAATAGTTCTTTTAAAACATTGTCATGGCAGTTTTCATATTTGCCTTATATGTTTTATAGACCATAATTTATCGCTCGGCTAAAACAGCTTCCTGGCGCTTATGTCTAAGCCGCTTGCCCTTAAAAGGCTGTTTTAAAAGAAAACTTAGATACTGATTATTAAATTGTCAAGGTTCACATATTGCTTTGAAAGGATTTTCCTTTCACTATATAGGTCACTATACGCACCATTTGAACACCCTTTTTATAAATTTTTTTACCATTTTTTCATCAACTCTGATATTAATCTAAAACAGTATTCTAATGTACACTTGTTTTATATACATTTTTATTTTAGACAACTATTATTTTTTTGTTTGGATACAAAAATTATATTCTCTGATAATATATAAAAAATAAAAAACTAAATATTTTTGAATTACAAAAAACGGATGTATGAAAAATCATACATCCGTTTTTTTGCTGTGCCGTCCCCTTACGGGGATTATTATTTTTTAACTATAAAGATGATTTTCTTGACTTGGCAAAGGTTGCTACGTTTCCGTCCCCTTATGGGGATTATTACTTTTAAACACAAACCATTATTTATATAGAGAAATTAAAAACATGGTTTCCGTCCCCTTACGGGGATTATTATTTTTTAACCCAACTAATCCAACAGAAGAAGAAGCACGCCAATTTTTGTTTCCGTCCCCTTACGGGGATTATTATTTTTTAACGATAACCAAACAATCAGACAACAAAAAAACAACGATAAGTTTCCGTCCCCTTACGGGGATTATTATTTTTTAACCTTTTAATAAAGAAAACAAGCAAAAGGCAATAGAGGGTTTCCGTCCCCTTACGGGGATTATTATTTTTTAACTTAACAAAAATTAAAATTGAGTATATAAATAATGAGTTTCCGTCCCCTTACGGGGATTATTATTTTTTAACATAATAATGGTGTTGATGCCTTTGGCTCTCCCTAGTTTCCGTCCCCTTACGGGGATTATTATTTTTTAACCCTGCCTTCTGCAGCCCTTGATTTATAAGGGCTGCAGAAGCAGTTTGCGGCTGAAAATATATTTTTGGTGTTTCAGCCATAGTTTTTCACACTTAACACGCATCAAAGCCCCTGTTTATGCGGTGCGGCTTAAAATACACATATATTATACATTTTCAGCCATTCAAACACAATCATTTATTAAATACAAGCCATTGGTTTATTTATTAAGATTTAATTTTTCTTCAATCATTTTATTCATTTCATCATAAGAATTCCAGTATTCACTTTTAATATTAATACCTGACTTAACCGCAAGGCGTTTAAGCAGATTCATAATATCGTTAGAAGACATATGAATTTTTTTAACTATCCAGTCATCTGTAACCGAAACCATTTGATGAGCCGTTACATTACGCACATTGCTTTCTACCGAGCGCAGTCTTTCCAAAATATCCGTTAACTCAAAATCATCGGTTTTTTCCATTAAAACAGGGTATACTTGCGCCGAACCGTAAAAAGTTTCTTTAACACTTCCATTAAAAGCCTTTTCAAGAATTTCTTTAATTTTTATTCCTTCCTCGTCGGCATTAAGTTTATCAATGCTTATAGAGTACATCAAATCACCAAAACGCAGTATATCGTTTGAATCTTTTATTAAATATTTGTTCTTTTGGTCATATATATTTCCATTTTCTTCTATGTAATTTTTGCCCTTATATTTAATTGTTTTAACGCAATATTTTTTTATGTCTATATTAAATTTAGACTCAAGACATACTTCTAAAATATTAAGTATAACCGGCGTTATGCCGCGTATAAAGTCGGCATAATTGCCTTGTTTTTGCTTTACTTGCAGATAGAGCAGGTACTCAAATATTTCTCTTTTTCTGCCTGCTGTTTGTATAGGAAAAATATTGTAATCTGTATTATTTAAAGCCTGACCCACACCGCTTAAATTAAGGAGTATTCTTTCTTTTGCGGCACTTATTAAAGCAAATGCGTCATCAGTTAAAAACTCACGCATATCCTGTGCCAAAGTAAAAGCTGCATGGTAGTCATAAGCTTTTATAAGCTGTACAATTGTTTCTTTTTTTATTCTTGCAAGAAAATTTTCCTGTGTAAATTCATAGCATCTGTTATTAAAATTTTCGGTATTGTCTTCATTATATTTCCAGTATTCTTTTAAATCATATTTTTCGGGACTGTCAAACTTAGGGTTTTCTTTTTTATTAGGTGTAGAAACCTGCAAAGCCGTTATTTTATTTTTTGAAAGGGCAGCTATTATACTCAAAGTATTCTTCATTGCGGGTGTACCGGAAGAAGTATTTACAAGTATTTCATAGTCTGGATACTGTGTTTTTATGCCTTCAATAATATTTTCAAAGTCCGAATAAAAAACGTCAAAAAGCTGAACTTCTGTTAAGTCATCTCTTTTTAAAATTTCTATTTTCTTTATTTTGTAATTCAAATATTCCTGCAATTTTTCCAGAGCACCAATATACCTGTTGTCATAATCACTTCTAATAAGCATTTCTTTTGACATATATAAGTAAACTATCTCCGGTCTGTAGCATCTGCAAATATGCAGCAAAGCTCCGTCATGATAGCTAGCTATAGGGTCATGCCCGCCTACCGGCGAAAATAGAACATATTTTTTCATAATGACATTCCTTTCTTAAATCAGTATCCATTCTTCATCTGTTATATTTTTTTCTTCTCCAAATGTATAAGTTTCACTTACACCTTTCAGTCTGTATATTTTAACGGAGTCATCTTCCGTAATTAATAAAGGTATTTCTTTTTTGAGCTTATTAAATAATCTCTGTTCCAAAAAAGCTTCAAAAGCTGATTTTTGAACTCTATGTCCGTATCTTTCAAGACATTTAACCATATTAAGACGCCTTTTGTTATCAGTTATATCATAAATTATCAAAGTTAAAAACTTTTTGCTCTTTTCATTTGCATTGTCTTCCCAAATGTAGTTCTCCATGCTATCACCTTATTCTGATAGGCTCATATAAACTTAAATCCCTTTCCATAAGCATTCGCAGAAAACTTATACTTTGCAGATAAAAACATCTTCTTACACTGTTGCGCTCCTGATAAAGCTGTAAATATCTGTTTTCACTTCTAAGCTTGTTTTCCATTTTATTAATAAAAATTTTGCTGCCTTCTTTATTCAGATATACACCGCCGGTATCGCTGTCTGTTTCAAAGTTTTCAATATGTATCTCTTTGCCCTGAACAAGACTTAAAACAACGGAATCTACAATAACGCTTCTCCACTCTTCCATTAAATCACTTGCCAATGCCGGGTTTGAATCTCTTTTGGAATGCATAAGACCAATATACGGCGAAAGACCTCTGTTTTCAATTTCGCTGTAAATTTCATAAAGCAGAATAGTGTAACCAAAACTAAGCATTGAATTAAAAGCATCTTTAGGCGGCTGCCGTGTTCTGCCGCAAAACTTAAACTCCTGCGGCACAATATCTGATAATGCCGCAAAATACAGCCTTGCAGCAATCCCCTCATATCCCATAATTTCATCAATAGCACTGCTGTTCAAAACTTTTTTCTCGTACAAAGCCATGCGCCGGATATTTTCTTCAGCTGAGTTGTTTTTCTGATATCTGCGGCAAACAACAACCTGGTTATGAATTTTGGCACTTATAATTTTTTTGGCAAATTCCAAACATAACTCATTATCTTCGGACAAATGCACCTGCTGAATTAGCCTGTCAGCTTTTGAATGCCTTGTAGAAGAAAGCCTGCCAAAATACGCCCCACCAGAAGAAAAATAGTTCACAGTTACACCCTGCTTTAAGCAGCTTCTTATACATGACTCTGTAATGTGTGCATTACCGTAAATTGTAATTGATTCCAGAGTTTCTTTTGGTATTTTCCTTATTAAGCCGTCTTTTTGTTTCACGGTATAATAACCGCCATCTATGCCTATGGTAGCTCCGTTTTCATTTACATAAAGAAAACTCATTTAATTCTCCTTTCGTAACAGTATATAAACATTTGCTAAATGTCGCTAAAAATACTTTGTGCTTGCCGTCCCCATAAGGGGATCATTGTTTTTAAACAAAGACAATGATTTAATTTTTAAGATTTTGAGTTAGTAGCTGCCGTCCCCTTGCGGGGATTATTATTTTTAAACAGTATAAAAAACATAGCTAAGCATGCAGTTAGTTTTTGTTTCCGTCCCCTTACGGGGATTATTATTTTTTAACGTTAAATATTGTAGGCAGATGGGAAATGAACAGAAGGTTTCCGTCCCCTTACGGGGATTATTGTTTTTAAACAAACCTTATAAATGCTTATAAAGAAGGAAAAGAGTTTCCGTCCCCTTTCGGGGATTAATATTTTTAAACGAAAAGATTACTAACAGAATATTAAATTATTATGTTTTCGTCCCCTTACGGGGATTATTGTTTTTAAACCGGGACAGCGAATTAAATACAGCAAAAACAGAAGCAGTGTTTCCGTCCCCTTACGGGGATTATTGTTTTTAAGCGCGGGAAGAAGGAACATATATTTACAAGGCTGATGCGTTTCCGTCCCCTTACGGGGATTATTGTTTTTAAGCGTTAATGAAAGCAGTAACAACGGCTATGATTAGTTTCCGTCCCCTTACGGGGATTATTGTTTTTAAGCTGCCCGAAGGCACGCTAAAGGTAAAAGATTTGCGTTTCCGTCCCCTTACGGGGATTATTGTTTTTAAGCCTGTAAGTGGTAGCAATGCTGTAAGTGGTAGCAATGCTGTTTCCGTCCCCTTACGGGGATTATTGTTTTTAAGCGCGGAGCAATTTTCAATTGAACAGGTTAAACCACTTACTTGTTTCCGTCCCCTTACGGGGATTATTGTTTTTAAGCCCTGCCCTCTACAGCCCTTGATTTATGCGGGCTGTAGAAGCAGTTTGCATCTGAAAACATATTTTTGGTGTTTCAGTCTTTGTTTTTCATATTTAACACGCATCAAAGCACCTATTTATGCGGTGCGGCTTAAATTTCTTCAAATTCTATTTTACATAAGCCAAAACTATACTTTTTCCTGTTATAAACAGTCTTTTTAATCATATGCGGAGATATCCCATGCACCGTAGCGTCTTTAAAATGTTTATGGTCCTTTTTTGCTTTAAAAGAAAGTGTTGCATCAATAATTTTGCTGACTGTTTTTACACTGTCTTTTCCCAGTAACTGATATGTAACGGTTTTTGAAACATATCCGCTTCCGCCGCCAAGATAAAACATTCCGTTTTGCAGTTTATCCCCAGAAATAAATTTGCTGTTAAAGCATTCCATATAGCTTTTTCCAAACAAATTTATGGCATTTAAAATATCTTTTTCGGATTTTTTAAATAATTTTGTGTCTATTGTCATATCAAACTCTATTTTTGTGCCCGGTCGTATACATTCACGCATTACATTAGGCTTTTTGGTTCCGCCTTTTGGAAACTCGTCAAATTTCCTGCAAAGTATCAGGTTATCCGTTGAAATAGATTTGCTGTCACTTATTCTAAGTCCTGCCATACAGTCATTTACCATATTATACTTTTTTTCTATGCGGTTTGCGGTGTTAAAAACCTCTGCATTTAAATTATTATTTTCTTTTGAAAGATAAAAGTTTCTCTTCTTAATCTCGGCATTTTCAACATCTCTTTTCAATCTGCTAAAACTTACAGGATTAGAATAAATTGCACTCCCCATTAAAGCCGTTCTTATGGCTCCTTTTAAACTGCTTCCGGGAATGTAAACCATGTTATAAGCATCTTTCATAAATGTATTTATTTCTGGTGCAGAATGTGTATCATCTACAGCAGAAGCACTGTCTAATTTATAGGCAATCCATTCTTTCCATACTTTTTCGGAAATACGATTTTGAAAGAGCCATGAATATAAACTTTGTTTTCCGATATCGTTTAATGTAAAGTCCAGATACTTTTTCTGATAACCTGTTCTTATAATCCAGCTGTACATTTTGTTTAAGTCCGGAACATAGACCATATTTTTCTGGCTGTCAAAAATATACTCTTTCTTGCCTATTGTTCTTCCGGAACCTATAAATATAGGACCCAAAGCCGTAAGTGTTATTTTGTATGTTTTAAGATAGTCATTCATGCTTTCACCTCCAAAAATAAAGGTTTTGCATATCTGTATACAAGGTGTTTTCCACTTCCGGAAACATTAAATATACCGCCTTCAAATGGCTTTTTAAAGCATGAACCGCTTTGAAAAGCATAAAAATCACGTTTTCTTCTGTCTTCTCCCTTTGCATAGGTTGTGGAATATATAAATCCACTGCGCTTAATAAGTGTATAGCTGGCACCTTCAAGAGCTTCCTCAAGCTCATTTTCATTCGCCATTGCCACTGAAAGATTCATATAAATATTTTCTTTTCCCCAAGAAACAGAAAGCTTTTCAGCCGAAAAATCCAATATTTCATATTCAAACTTTCCAAGTCCGGCGCTTTTCTTTCCGCCTATGCCTGAATAAGAAAGTCCCTTAATATATTTTTCAAACATAGCCTCAGCTTCTTTTGTATTAAACCCGGCTAATATATACAGCCCACTGTTATTACTAAACCTGTATGTACCTACAAAAAACGGATCAGCCTCGTCTTTTGCTCTTAATGATGCCAATGTTCTGACATAAGGCTTTCCCAGCTCTTTAAATTTAGTGTTTTCCTCATCAGGTTTTAAACTGCCTTTCAAATAATCTGTCAGCTTGTCAAAAGGAATATATTTTAATTTTTTAAACTGTTTTTTCACAGTTGAATCTCCGTTTTCTTCTACTTCCACACGTACAGCCGGTTTAGGCACATACAGAGTTTGACCTATATAGGGCAAAGCATCAGATATTATAAAATCACCGTTTTTTGCCATATCAATAAAATCTGTAACTGCTTTTTCCGAGTCTTTCGCCGCTTCACAGCAAAGGGAAGAAAAAACAGTGTCAGCCATTAATTTATTTGTTGTATCGGTAATATTTCCGTTTCCAAAATGAACGGCTGTACTGAAATGAAGTTTATAGATTTTATAATCCATATTTCACACTTCCTTTCAGAATTCAACAAAACAGTCTTTTATTTCGCTCATTGTTGTTTCGTCAACACTACCTATAACTGTATTTAATGAAACATTATGGAATGATACTTTTCCGTAACCTCTTGAACCATGACCGCCTAAATAGTCATACTGCAAAAGTTTCATTCCCTCTGAAAGAAGTTTAATATCTTCGCAAATTTCATCTTCGTTTTCGGCATCATATATAATAGTAAAAGGAAAAACAGAACCTCTTATAACTCTTTCTATCTGTCTTGGATTGGCAACAGCGCTTAAACGGCTGATGCTATTTTCAACTTTTACCTCTGTTGCGCCGTTAATGCCTATTTCTCTAAAACTTTCCATGTTCGATAATATACAGTCCGAAAAAATAAGGCGGCTTCTTTTATTCTTTTGTTTTTCAGCTTTTGAATTTCCAAAAAGGCGGAGTATTTCTTCTGCATCATCTTCATGATAATTAGAAAGTTTAGTATTATATTTTCTTGCAAGAAGTGCTCTTATTTTGCCCTTTAAACTGCTTCCTGGTATTATAGGCAAATCGCTCCACACATCACGTATAATAGGTGAATCTATTGCACCTATTGCTGAAAACATAGCTGAACCACCAATATGCATACCTGTTTCTATTTTTATTTCGCCTTTAATTTCTATTTTTGTATACATAACTCTGCCTCCTTAATTTTCTTTTCCGCCGTAAAACTTATGATATGCAACCAAAGCCTCTACATAATGGCAAAAATTCAAAAGTGCACTTTTGCTTTTCTTAACATTATTAATTTCATCAATCAATTTTGCCTTATTAATAAAATCTCTTGTTGCATTGTCCCTTCCGGCTTCATATGCCATACGCATTTTTAAATACTGTGTACGCATATACATCTCATCAGAAAGTTCTTCTCCTTTAAATCTTTGTGTATCATTATATAAATCAGAAACCATAGAAAGTATATTTCGTATTTTAGAAGTTGTTACCAATTCTTTCCTTTCGCCTTTCTTGCCATTTTTATAATAATTATTAACTTCATCAACCAGCTTGGTTATTACTTCTTCAGCTCTCTCCACATAGTTGCCTTCCATAGTTTATTCCTCCTTACTTTCTCTTACACTGTATGCATAAATGTATATCGCAGCAATAAGTTCTTTTCTGTCTTTCCCATTTTTAATCCATTCATACATGTCATGTGAAAAATCTCTATATTTCTCTTTTGCTTCATCTGTGGCATTTTGTCCCGGTTCAAGCCTTGCCAATGTATAAGCAAATCTTGCTATATTTATAGTTTCTTCACAATTTCTTATGTATTCAAGCAAATGGTACAAAAACGACTTTCCTCTTTCCTGTTCTTCATGGTTTTTACCGAAGAAATCCGCCAATATTCTGTACTTTTCTTCAAGCACATTATTGCAGAAAGAGTCCCAATCAAAAACCATACTTTCGTCAAACAGCGCAATGGCATTTTTTCCAGGCAGTGATTTTGCACTTTCTTCCAAATCTCCTACTTCCCTTGCCATAGCCGAAACAGGATATTTAGGATTATAAATACCTATTCCTGCTGAAATACTTAATGTTTTTTGGCTGAATGAATCCAGATTATCATGCAAGTCAACTGCAAAGTTTATAATATCGTCCCATGCTCCTACAACAAATACATCATCACCGCCGCTGTAAACAACTGCGGCACTTCTTTCATTCCTTTCATCGTCTTCCATAAAATGATAGTCCGCATTTTTAAGCATGTAGTTAATATTGCGTTTAAAGAATGTACTAAGTTTTCTTGAGAAAGTAGCTGTTCTTGAAATAGTAACATATCTGTTTTGATTTTTAGGATTTTCAAAACCTCTAACAAATGCCTGTCCTAAATTATCAACATCAGCCCTTAATACTCCCAGGCGCTTAATACCCTTTGACTCATTTACCAGTTCTTCAAACGTATCGGCTTTTTTATAATCTCCCATCCATAATTTAGTAGAAATATCTAATCCGCTGTAAAATTCATTTTTGCTGTATGCTCTTATATAATTTTTCTTTTCCTTTATTCTTTTTCTAAGCTCTTTTTCCGACTCAGCAGTTAAAAAGCAGCCGTTAGGCAAAGGCAAAAGAGAACCTGTTTCATTTTCATTAAGTACAACAAAAAAGCTTTCATTCTGAATTTTAGAAGAAAAAGCTTCTAAAGCAGAACATATTTTACATATACCATTATCGTTTAATAAATCAACTCTCTTGCAAATACTGCATTCTCTTTCAGAATCGGCTTGATTGCCATTATTTAAATTAATTATTTCTTCTTTTGTATAACGCTGACTTTTATGTTTTGAAATTTCATTTGATACATTCCTGAAAATACTGCTATAACTGCCTGAAGGCTGATTTTTAAAATCATTTGAAGAACATGGTGACATTCCGCCTGCCAAATACAGCGAAGTTGTAAATTTATCTTCAAAAAAGCTGTTCATGTCTTTTTCAAATTTCTTTATTTTTTCCACAGTATTTTTTGTATTATCAAATAATAAATAAGCATGTCCGCCGCCGCAGTAAATTAAATTTGCTCTGCAGTAACCTGTATAGTTTAAAAGCTCATCTGCCATAAACTCCATTAAAAGCTCAATATAAAAAGACCTTGCCCTAAGACTTTTTAAGGCGCCTTTACTTGTTATGGTATAAATAAAGTCCTGTATTCCGGAAATATCCATACTGTATAACAAAAACGCTTTTTTATCATAAAAGCTTTTTTCACTATGCCATAATTCTTCTTTAAAGTCATTTATGTTATTGTTTTTCAAATACTTATAAATACTGCATCCAAAAGCGGCTGTCATTTTTACATGGTCATAAAGTGAAATATCAGCTACTTCCTTTTGGCTTGTAGATGACGGCACAAAAGACAAGTTGCCTTCTAATATTGCCAAAAGAGAATTTACATACTTTTCTGTATAATCAATGTATTTTAATTCTTTTGAAATATTGCTTTTACATTTACTGTAAAAATCTTCACTGTAAGATATGGCTTTATCAGTAGGAAATTGAATTTCGTCAGAATCAAGAAATGCTGCTTTGTAATGTTTTTTTTGGTTATTTCCGTTTAAAATATTAAAAATACTGTCAAGAGGTATATCTTTTACAAATCCAACTCCTGCTTCATCTTTATCACGCCTGTCCACAGCAGAAGCTATATTATCTGCAATATAACTTATAAAAGCAAATGAATCAGAAGAAACTCTGCTGTCTTTAAGAAGCTTGGCATGGTGGTACTTTACTTGTTCCAATATAACTTTATCTTCTATACCAACATCATTTTTTAAATATTCCGTTCCGCTTATGGCATGATTTCTTCCGTCATCGTAACGATACAGCACTTTTCCAATATCATGAAGCAAACAGCCAACTGCAATTTGAACATCATCTTTTTCCATTTCTATTCACTTCCTTATCTTCCACTAAAACAGCACCCATACCCATTGCCGACTTAATTCCAATACCACTGTACTGACCATATTTAAGCAGCATATTTGCTAAATTGACCATTTGTCCAGGTCCATTTATTCTTATTGTTACTTCACCAACAAATGAAGGTATCTTTATTCCTTCCAAGTGAAATAACCTGCTTTTAAGGCTGTATTGTATAATATTGATATTGTTTTCCAAATCTTCAATAAGTTCGTCAGCCTGTACTGAAAAGCCGTTTGAACCTGAATCAAACTTTTTTATTAGGCTCTGCATAATAAGCCTTACTGTAGGATAAAAAATATACTGTCCCTGAGATTTAAAAGCACAAGGAGTTATAAATTTAACTTTTACAAATCTTCCACATTTTCCAAAAAAAGTTTCAGATAAAAATTCGTCCATGCTCTTTTTTTCAACTTCTTTGGAAATTATTTTAAGCTGTAAATCTTTATGTCTAAGATATATAAAATTAAAATCTTCTTTCAGCAATGGTTTAATCAAATATTCATAAGCCTCATCATTTATAGCTGATATATGCCATATAATCTTATTTTCTTCAATTTGTATAAACTGGCTGTAAGGACGCACAGATGAAACATGCATCTTCTGCCCATATTCAAAAGAAACATTTTCCATAAGAACACCTTGAAACAATGAAGCCATTTGAACTGAAAAATTTATATCTGGATTTTTTTCTATTTCAATATTTAGCCTATATAACAATACATCACCACCTTCAAGTTTCATGATGTAATCATATCATATTTGTAATTTTTATACAATAATTGTCAAAAATTTAATATTAAAATAACAAAAATCAACATTAAATATTATTTTTAAAACTTAAAATTACAATATTTAGAACAAAAATAATAAAGGCGAACCTATTTTTATTTTATAAAATAAAAACAGGTTCGCCATAAATTAATCATATTAATTAAAAATTTTGTTTCTCTTTTTATAGCAAATTGTTATTTATTACAAATTGGTTTATAATATTAAGTAAATTAATACAAGTTTTATATAACTTCAAAATAAAATTAATGTATTTTTGCTATTTAAATTTATGCCCCTTACGGGGACGGGAACGCCAAGTTGCATCGTCTATAATGCGTGGTATAATTTAAATTCATGCCCCTTATGGGGACGGGAACTTAAACGAAAGCTGTTTCATTTTTTACGCTTTGCAATTAAATTTACACCCCTCACGGGGACGAAAAAAAAAGACACACTATATACTTCATTACGAAATATAAAATGTGTGTCTTTTTCATATCATCTAACTTATATAATTTTATTTTCTGCTAATAATTTATTTTATACACCTCTTACACATTTCTTTAAATTTTTTGCATCTTTTTCATTGCTGCTGCTATTGATTTGACAACAGCATTTTTTGTGCAGCCTTCAAGTTTAGCTATTTCTTCACAGCTATACCCATAGATTTTATTTAAACAAAATCTTTTTCTTTGTGTT
>CALWHR010000050.1 GCA_944380455.1 uncultured Clostridia bacterium | reverse complement strand
CCAACCAATCTTTGTAAAAACTTTAATGCAATGCTTTTTCCTGAATTTGGCTTTCCATTTAAAAACAGTATTTTTTTAGCATCATTACTGTCACTGAGACAATAACCAAAAAACTCTAAAAGAAGTTTCTTTTTACTTTCAACCCCACCCAAAGAGGTTAAACAAAATTTTTCAAAATTTTCTGCTTCACAAATAACACCTTCTTCATATTCAGCTTCAATACAATAATCAAAAATGTACTCTTGTGAGTGAGGCAATAGCTTTATACTGCCATCTTCAAAGCTTAAAACACCATTTAAGCAATTTAATAAATACTTTTTAGAATTTATATCATTTGAGGTAAACCTTTTGCCGCATTCACGTTTTATACGTTCTTCAACCTGTTTTACCTTGTATGTTGTTACAGATTGATTTTCACTAAAGGTTAATGACTCAGCAGCTAATTTTGCTAAAACGCTGCTATTCAGCCTCATATATAAACCCTTTTCTTGTATATACTCATAAATTTGGCTGTCATCACACACTGCAAATTCAAATCGTTGACAAATTCTTTCATACATTTTGTAGTTTGGAATGGCACTTTTAGATTCATCAACATATGTATTTCCTAAAGTTAGAAATGTATTATTGTGTGGATATATAGCTTCATCGTACTTATTATTGAAGCAATATATACCCTCATTAATTCCATCCCAATCTTCCTCGGAATTATATATATAATCATCATAGAAATATGTATCCTCAGCAGTTTCATTTGAATTATATATATAATCATCACAGGAATACATATATTCGTTACTTTCACTCAAACCCCCATTATATTCATCATCATAAAAATCATTTCCAAACCAAAAATAATTTTTATTTTGATCTCTTATCAATTCTTCTAGGGATTTGTCTTTGTATTTCTTTGATAGTTTATTATGTTTTTTACTCATAGCTTACTCCATGTTCCCAAGGTACCTTGTTGTTTTTTGAGCTCTATTCGATATTAAAACATACAAAATAAAAAGTATAACGATTTCCGGAAATCCATATAAATTTATTCAAATTAAAAGTTGGCATATAAAAATAAACCCTTGCTCAAGGGTTTATTTTTATATGCCAACTTTAATTATTACTACGTTGACTCTCATATAATTTTTTCATATCATCATACAGCATTGAATCTGCACTATAAATAAACTTATCTATAATTTCATCGAAATACTCTTCATTAAATAAAACAAAAGCATCACATATCATTTCATTCTTATCTATCTCCGATAACTGACTTGGTTTTTTATAATTTACTTTATTATTACTAAATGGTAATTTCTTGTAATTTTTTCTTAGCAAATTAATAGAATTTACTATTTTGTTATTTATTACACAGTAATTATAAAATTCAATAAAATCCGTAACATAACAAAGTGCGATACTTTTTATAAAACCATCTGCGTTTATTTCTTCATGTTTATCGATATAATCCGTAATTGTTTTTCTGCTTTTAATCAAACTGTCAAAATCAACAAATTCTTTAAACTTATTAAAATACTCATAACCTTCGTTTCTGCATATATACAGCATTTTATCATCAAACCTGACAGATGGAGCTTTATTATTTCTATATTGCGTTTTTAATTTTAACACCATTGTGTCAATTCTTTTTTCAAACCATCCTTCAGTTGGTGGATTAATTTTTATATTTTTTATTTTTTTATAAATTTCTTCATTTTTACTTGCAGAAGTCTTATAAGGACACTTATATTCTTTTCTAATTTTAATAACATTTTTTTTAATTTTAGCAAATTCATTATTGCTTATAACAAAATTTTGAATCTTTTCTATAAAAATACCATTAAAGTAATTAAATTCCTTTTTATTAGGGCACTGCATAAAACAATTATATTGAATCTTTGCCATATATGTTCTTAGCAGTATTACTGTGTTATCTTTATAATTAGTATAAAACTCATTGCACTGTGGTAAATTATTTTGATTATTATTTGTGCTGTCTTTAATGTCTATTACACTATAGAATAATGTTTTTATTAATTCTTTGCCTCTATCATCTATTCTATATTCCGCTTTGCCTCTTTTATTTTTAATAATATATTTACTCCTTTTCAAAACATTTCTTAATGCTGTATATACAGCCGATGATATGCTATCAAAATCAAAATTACTGGACTTAACAATGTTTTCTCTTTTAATATCAAAATCTTCTTCTATTATTTTTATTAACATTTCTCTTATTGAACAACCATTATCTTCCATATTAACCTCCAAAAATAGTAAATTTGATTATATAAAACAATTACCTTACTAAATTATTTTTTATCATATATTTTCACCACAAATATACTTATTTTAAGTTACTTTTCTAAGCATTTCATTAAAAATAAGTTTTCCCACAAGCTCTGAAATTCCAGCAAAATACTGAATTATATTGTTAGTAATATTAAAAAGCGTTGATTTAACAGACCTATTAACCCTTATGACTAAAAATTATAAATTTATTATATCATATATCGTCACCTGATATATGCCCTTTCACCTTCCTATAAAAACTGCTTTTAGATATTCCCAATATGCTCATAGCCTTTACAGCTGTAATTTCGCCGTTTTTCCATCTATTATATACAGCTTCAAATTCCGGCAGTTTCTTTGCCTTTCGGCCTTTGTATTTGCCCTGCTTTCGTGCTTCTGCTATGCCTTCCTTCTGCCTTTGGAGTATATATTCCCTTTCCAGCTCGGCAACAGCACCAAAAACAGTAAGCATAAATTTTCCCGTAGGTGTATTTGTATCAATGGCTTCTTTTTTGCTTATAAAAATTACACCCTTCTTATTTAATGTATCTATAAGCTCAAGAAGGTCTTTTGTGTTTCTGGCAAACCTGCTTATACTCTCGCATATAACAGTGTCGCCTTTTCTTACAAATTCCAGCATCTTTTTAAGCTCTGGTCTGTCTGTGCTTTTGCCGCTTATTTTGTCAATAAACACCTCATCAACATTAAGCTCTTCCATAAGCACTTCCTGCCTTATGGTGTTTTGTTCCTGAGTGCTTACTCTTATATACCCTATTTTCATTTAAAATTCTCCTTCCGTCTCTTTAGGCTATACCCTTTAGGGACATAAAAAAAGTGTGCCAATAAAGTCGGTTTTTATATTTGGGAACGTTCCCAAAATTATATAAACCCTATTGGCACACTTTGCTTTTAATTAAACATAATATCCCTGAACATAGGCAATTTCTTCTATGTATTGTCTTACAACTTCAGGCTCCATAAGCATTTCTTCTATTTCCCAGCAGTCAAAGCCGTTTTCAAGCAAAAACAGTATTTCATCTTCACTTACCCCGGCATAAGAACCATATTCAACAAGTTGAGAATAAAGAGTTTGTTTTTCATCATACTTATACTCATCATCATTGTATTTGTATCCTTTGCTTAAAACACCGCTGTATATATCCCACATATAGTCATTGTAAATACTGCCGTACATTCCACCGTAACTGTATATACCGTTGTCCAGTTTTTTTGTATCAAAATTAAAGTATTCTCTTTCTCCAAACCTGTTTATTTTAATTATCTCACCTCTTCCAATTTTTATTTCTTCATAAACCTGCTTTTTAAGAATACTTTTGTTTACTGCCTTTTTCAGTATTTCAGCAGTAGAGGCATATACACATATTCCAAGAAACTTATAATCAAATACAGCCATAGGATTATTGCCTTTTACTATATAAATACTGTCCTCACTGTCAATAAAAGTAAAACAAAAAGAGCCTTCAACATTTTCTGCCGCATATTTTATGGCATCTATGTCAAAGGCTCCTTTGTTTTCTATAAGCTGTACTGCTATAAAGCTGTCTGTTTCTATTTTTGTATCCGGTAAATTCAGCTCCTTTCTTAAAAACTTATCATTATAAATTATTCCGTTGTGTGCAAATGCAAATTTGTTATTTCCTGATACACCCTGAAAGGGCTGATTATTATAAACTTTATCTGCACTGCCCTGCGTTGCAAGCCTGTTGTGTCCCATTACAACAAATGTATCTCGTGGAAGGTTGTATTTAAGGCAGTGAGCCGGAACACCGTATTTTATTACATTCAGCTTTCCGGAAGAATTAAAAGCTATGCCGGAAGCATCTGTTCCCCTTTCTTCACCGCATATTGAAAGATTTTTTAAAATTCTTTTTCTTTCTTTGTAGCCTATTTTATTTTTATAATCAATAATTCCAAATAAACAGCACATTTATATCTCCTCCTCAATGTTTACAGGCTCATTTGGATAAAGCCTTCTTTCCTTTAAATACCTTATAAGCTCCGGATAATCTATCATATCAATAAATTTAAACCAGCTTAAACTTTCCAATTCTTCCTCAGAAATAGAATAAGCTACACTGCATATGGTTTCCACCATTTGAAGTGTAGCTATAAATGTATTGTATTTAAGTGTTCCCCTCCACATACGGAACTCTATTGTATCTTTGTTATTCAAATTTACACAGGCATATCTTCCCAGAGCCGAATTTTTGGCATTGTGCAGAACCTGATGCGGCTTTTCTTTAAATCCGTACCTTGCCGCCCAGCGGTTCATCTGATATTCTGTTCTTCTTGAAAACTTCAAAAATTCGTCCCAAAAACGCTCTATAATAAATAATATTTTGCCTATTGTTTTTTCCTGCTCATCATAGGTATCCCCCAATGAAAGCCTGTCAACATGGCAGTGAAGTCCGCATGTTGATGTTTTATGAGACAGATAACCTCTTTCAAGAGCTTTAGATAAAACAGCCTGCCACGGCATTTGGTATGTATGATAATCAAGGGTCATAGGGTGGCTTACAATTTCCATACCCTCATCAAGGGAGCCGTCATTTTTAATATAGATATGTTCTTTGTCTTTGTTTGCCACAGATAAAATCTTCTCGGCATTTTCCTCGTGGTCATAGCCTTCATCTATTTCCAGTTCAAAACCTATATATCACCCGTTTCCGTACAATATAGGGTCAGGCT
>CALWHR010000049.1 GCA_944380455.1 uncultured Clostridia bacterium | reverse complement strand
AGAAAATAGGTGAGCAGATGAAGGCTTTTGCTTCGCCGATTTTCTGACCTACCTTTACATAGTCTCCTTTCTGGACGCATGGCTCACATGGGGCACCGATGTGCTGTGACATTGGGAAAAACAATTCGGAATTTTCCTTTGGGAGTATAACCTTAATGGCTTTGTCCTGAGTAAGGGCTTTGCCATCTGGCGGATGTACTCCACGTTTGAACGTTAAAGTTTGCATATTATCCCCCTCTGTTCTTGTGATTTTTACACATTAAAGTGTAAAGAATATAAGGTTAATAAGATTATAACTGCATAAGCCGCAGCCTGGAATGGTACGTCCAACCATACCAAGCCCAGCTTATAATCAACATTTCTATTTTAATACAAAAACCCATATCCAACAACATATTTTTGTATTTTTTTAAAATTTTTTATGGATTTATTTTATGTGTATATAAAATGTAAAATTAATAGTCTTCAATTAGAGTTTACTATTTTTTTTAAATAATGTAAACGGAAATTTATGTACTTGAAAAACAGTTTCGTTTATAATAAAAAGGATAATTTTTACGTATTTCGTAATATAAAGTTTTATTTTCGTCAATTTTGGTTTTTAATCTGTTGGCGGCTGGGGCGTCAGGTAGTATAATAAATTATATCCACGGGAGGTGAGGGACGTGAATCTTGTACTTAATACAACACAAAAACTGCTTATGAGTCAGAAAATGCTGCAGTCAACAATGATTTTGCAGATGAGTACAACTGAGCTTATGGATTATGTTAATACCCTTACAGAGGAAAATCCTGTTCTTGAGGTTAAAAATAAATATGATGAAGAACCGTCTGCCAATATTTTAAGAAGAAAAATTGAGTATCTGGATTCTTCTGATGAGCAGAACAGAACATATTATTCTCAGGAAAAAGACGATGAGGATGAAAATGATATGTGGAAATTCCGCCAGAGCACAGAGGAGAGTCTTGCGGAATTTATTATAAGCCAGATAAACGTACTTAAAATATCTAAAAAAGAAATGGCGGTATGTGATTTTATAGCAGGCTGTCTTGATGAGTCAGGGTATTTAAGACAAAGCAATGCACAGATAGCCGCAAGCCTTAATATTACTGAAGATGAAGCTCAAAAGGCAGTTGAAACAGTCCAATCCCTTGAACCAGCAGGTGTATGTGCAAGAGATTTGTCGGAATGCCTTATGATACAGATTAAGCAGCTGGGAATAAAAAATCATGTTTTAAATGCTATAATAGAAAATCATTTAAGCTTGGTAGGCAAAAATCAGCTTCAGCTGATAGCGAAAAAGATTAAAGCGCCTATAGAAGAAGTCAGTGCGGCGGTGGGGATAATTAAAACACTTAATCCAAAGCCGGGAAGCGGTTTTGTATCTCATGGCAGTGTGGAGTATATAATACCTGATGCTGTTGTAACCGGTCAAAACGGGGAGTATGTTATTACCCTTAACGACTCGTTTTCGGCAGGATTAAACGTAAGCGGATTTTATAAGGATATAATAAAGGGTGAAGGCGAAAGCGAGGCAAAAGAATTTGTATATTCCAAAATACGCCAGGCTCAATGGGTAATAAAGTGTATATCAAGAAGAAAGGAAACTCTTTATAATATTATAAATGCCATTGTACATAAGCAGACGGAATTTTTTGATAAAGGCGAAGGGTATATTAAGCCGCTTTCATTAAGCGATGTGGCATATGATGCCGGTATACATGAGTCCACGGTAAGCCGTACGGCAAGAGGAAAATATATACAGTGCAGGCATGGGGTTTATCCTCTTAATTATTTTTTCAGGCAGGCGGCGGCAGAAGCATTTGGTCAGGGAGTGACACAGGAAAAAATACAGTCTATGATTAAAAAGCTTATTGACAGCGAGGATAAGTCAGCACCTTTAAGCGACAGGAAAATAGCCGATGAGCTTTCAGCAATGGGTATCGATATATCCAGAAGAACAGTTGCAAAGTACAGAGGAATTATGGGTATAAACGGCATAAGCGGCAGAAAATGCTGAGTTAAAAAGATAAATAATTTTTATTAAAATACGGATTTTGATAGCATAATATATCATAATCCGTATTTTTTATTTTCTGATAATTAAGTCCGGCCAGGTATCATAAAAGTATAAACGGCATAGATTTAAAGGAATAAACAAAAAAGGTGTGGTTTAATTGGTAAAAGGGATAAGGAAAACTTTTGCAGATGCTTTTGAGCTTCCGGCAGAGGCTGTAAGTGCTCTTCCGGTTATTACATTAACAGGTCAGATAGATATGATTATAGAAAATTATGGCGGAGTTGTGGAATACTCAACAGAAAAAATAATGCTTAACACTGTCTGCGGAATATTAAAAATAGATGGGACCAAGCTGGATATAAAATATATGAATTCCCAGTGTGTGACGGTTACAGGCGTTATAAGCGCCTTTTCTTTTGTTGAGTGAGAACGCCTTTAATAAGGAGGCTTTTTAAATATGTTTTCACCTGTATGGAATTATTTGAAAGGATATGTTATTATAAAGGCATCGGGTCTTTCAGCCGGAAAATTTATAAATATGACATCTTATTATGGCATAAATCTATGGGATATAAAAAATGACGGCAAAGCGTATTACATAAAAGCTGATATTAAAGATGCCGATGAGCTGAAAGAATTATCAAGAAAAAGCGGCTGCCGCACTGAAATAATAAAGTATAAGGGGCTGCCGGTTTTGTATAGAAAAATAAGAAAAAGAAAAGCATATGCCTTAGGTGCGTTTATATTTGCATTTATGCTTTATTTTCTATCAGGCTTTGTATGGACTGTGAATGTAGAAGGAAACTACAGGGTAACTTCTAATGAAATAAAAAACTTCTGCCGGCAAAACGGAATTTATCCCGGGGTGTTAAAAAAGAACATAGACCAGAGAAAGGCTGCTGAAATGATTATAGCCGAGTTTGAGGATATCAGCTGGGCATCAGTAAGCATTAAAGGAACGGAAGTTTTGGTTTCTATAGCAGAAACCATACCGGAGACTGAAATTATTGATAACTCTTATACATGTGATATAATATCCGATATAGACGGAATTATAGAAAATATAACCGTTATAAGCGGAACTCCGATGGTACGTGCAGGGGACGTAGTAAAAAAAGGTGATGTGCTTGTTTCCGGCAGACTGGAGATAAAAGACGGAGATGAGCTTAAAGGCGAAAGGTATGTTAAAGCTGAAGCCTATATACGTGCCCAAACTGTACATAAAATTATTCTTCAGGTTAATTTAAATGAAAAAATCAAACAATATACCGGCAGAAGCACTAAAATAATTGAAACGGAATTTTTTGGTGTGAAAAAGGAATTTGGCCTTGATACTGGTTATAATAATTATGACAAAGAGCTTTTTAGTGAAATAAGCTTAAAAATAGGGGATTATAAAGCGCCTTTTTCGCTGAAGGTGTATAATATAAAGGAATACGAAACAGTTCAAAAACGCATTAGTGAAGAAGAAGCATCACAAAAGGCAAGAGATTACCTGGAAGAAAAGGAAGAAGAGCTTTTTGGTCTTGAGTCTTATGTTATTAATGAAAACATTACAAATTCTGCTGAAAAAGACAGTATTATATACACAGCAGTATTAACAGTGTCACAAAAAATAGGTGCTGAAAATCCTGTTGATTATAATAACGATACTTTACGAGGTGAAAATAATTAGTGGAAAACGAAGCTGTATTTTCTGTTGAAAGCGGCGATATATCCGCTGTTTTCGGACAGTTCGACAAAAACATCAAAAAGATAGAAAAAGAGTTTGACGTAAAAATAGTTAACCGCGGGGATTATATAAAAATAAATGGTAATGATGTAAGCGGCGCGGCTAAAACTATTGAAAGCCTTATAAACTCAGTTAAAAATAAAATTGAAATAACAGAGCAGTCTTTAAACTATACAATTGATTCAATTAAAGAACATAATGAGCAGAATACAGAGGATATAGCCAGCGATATAATATGCCTTACAATAAACGGAAGGCCTGTAAGGGCAAAAACTATGGGGCAGAAAAAATATGCTGACTCTATAAGGAAAAACACAGTTGTTTTTGGTATTGGCCCGGCAGGAACAGGAAAAACATATCTGGCTATGGCTCTTGCTATAAATGCTTTTAAAAATAACGAGGTAAACCGAATTATACTTACAAGGCCGGCAATAGAGGCAGGGGAGAAGCTGGGATTTCTTCCTGGAGATTTACAGCAAAAGGTAGACCCATATTTAAGACCGCTTTATGATGCGCTTTACGAAATTATGGGTGCGGATAATTTTATTAAAAATATGGAAAAAGGTCTTATAGAAGTTGCGCCTTTAGCTTATATGCGCGGGCGCACGCTTGACAACGCATTTATTGTTCTTGATGAGGCACAGAATACAACTCCGGAACAGATGAAAATGTTCCTTACAAGAATCGGCTATGGTTCAAAGGCTGTTATTACTGGAGATATTACTCAGATTGACCTTTCAGAAGGCAAAAAAAGCGGTTTAAGCGAAGCGGCTGATATATTAAAAAATATTGAGGGAATAGATATTATTACCCTTACTAATAAGGACGTAGTAAGGCATCCTTTGGTTCAGAAGATAATACTTGCTTATGAAAAGCATGATTCGAAGATTAACAGACAACGCGAGGAAAAAGCGGCATATCAGCGCGCTGGTGCAGGAAGGCGAAAGTGATGATATATGAGAAGATTTTTTAAGCCTTTAACTTATTTTTCAGGCAGAAAATTCAATGCTGCTGTTTTTGTACTGGCCTTTGTTTTTACTGTTATTATTATTTTTTCAGGGGCTTTTGCTCCAAAGTCAGAAAAAATAAACATAGGCGATATATCACCTAAAAGATATGTAGCGACCAGAACGGTGGAAAACACTGTTGAAACACAGAAGCTTATTAAACAAGCAAAAGAAAGTGTAGGAAATCTGTATAAGCATGACCCGGATGTAGCTGTAAATGCTGAAAAACAAATGGACGATATGTTTTTGGCTATTGACAGCGGCATATCCGATATGAAGGAAACGGCGCAGAAGGAGGCTGCATGGAAAAACGCCATAAGCCGAGTAGGCGCTGAAGATGATAATTATGAAAGTGTTGAGCCGCAGTACAGTTATGACCTTAATATAACATTAGGCATACCGGCGTATTTTACACCGGCACAGTATGAGGAGTATGACAATCTTTCAGAAGAAGATAAAAAGCTGTTTATAGAGGATATAAAATATGCTGTTAATTATGCTTTTGAGCTGGGAATAACTGATGAAACACGTCACAGTACTATTGAAAAGGTTGAAAATATAATAGCCGATACACAGTGGAATGATACATTAAAGGCTATGGCATACACTATAGCAGATGCTGTTATTGTGCCTAACTTAGTGCTTGACGAGGACGCTATTGAGGCGGCTAAAGAGCAGAAAGCATCAGAAGTTGAGCCTGTTATGGTGCTTAAAGACCAGAAAATAGTTGACAGCGGCGAGGTTATAACTGCTGAAACATATGCTATTTTAACATCACTTAATCTTATAAATACCGGCTCAAATGGCAATATTGTGCATATGGCTGGAAGTGTTATTGTGGCTGTACTTTGCTTTGCGGCGGCAGGAATTTACCTCTATACCCTGCAAAAAAGAACTATGAGTCAGAATAATTCTGTGGTTCTGCTGTTTTTTATATACATTCTTTCAATAATAATACTTTTTATTACTGAGAGATTTGAAAACTATGCTTTTGTACCGCTCAGTGTTTTTGCAATGCTTACATCAATACTTATAAAGCCTAAAATAGCTGTGGCGCTTAACGCTTTTGTATGTATAATTGGTACTTTTGTGTTTAACGGTGATGTATATTGTCTTGTATATTTTTTAATCACTGGAAGTTTTGCATCTGTACTGGTGCAGTACACTCAAAAGCGTACAATGGTGCTTTTAGTATCTGTTGCCATAGGTGTTATTAATATGGCTACATATTTCGGTATTGAAATTTTTTCTTCCGGATATTCACAAAGAGTGCTTACAGAAAGCTTATACGCCTGCGCTACAGGAGTAATATCCCTTGTTATGGTTATAGGAAGCCTTCCGCTTTGGGAGGGTGTTTTTGGCATGAACACCAAATTTACACTGGCAGAGCTGGCTAACCCTAACAACGAGCTTATGAGAAGGCTTATTATAGAAACACCGGGAACGTATCATCACAGCCTGGTGGTGGCTAATTTAGCCGAAACAGCGGCTTATGAGATTTATGCCAACGAAACTTTAGCCAAGGCAGGGGCACTTTTCCACGATATAGGAAAGCTTAAAAATCCGCAGTATTTCAGTGAAAATCAGTTTGCTGTAAATATACACGATAAGCTTGACCCTTATATAAGTGCTGAAATAATAATAAATCATGTTAAAGATGGTATAGAGCTTGCGGAGCATGCAGGACTTCCAAAGGTTGTTGAAGATATAATTCAGCAGCACCACGGCACAACACTTGTAAAATATTTTTATGTAAAATGCGTTAAGGAAAAGGAAAGTGCCGGGGAGATAATTCATGAGCGGGATTTCAGGTATCCGGGGCCTATACCGCAGAGCAAGGAAGCCGCTGTTGTTATGCTGGCGGATACTGTGGAGGCCGCCGTAAGAAGCTATATTTCTTCAGGCAACGACCCTTCGGGAATAGAAGAACTTGTAAATAAGCTCTTTAAGGACAAGCTGGATGACGGACAGCTTAATGACTGCCGCCTTGACCTTAAAGAGATAGACATAATTAAAAAATCATTTATGAAAATGTTTAATGGTATGTACCATCATAGAATAGCCTATCCTAAAGATGAAGAAATTAAGGCTGCAAGGGAAAAAGAGGCTGTACTTGAAAAGGAAGAAGAACTAAAGGGGGAAAAGTTCGATGACAGTGCTCATTGACAACAGAACGGATTTTGAAATTACACCTGAAACAGAAAAACTTTTTAATGATGTTATAGAAGAAAGTTTAAGATATGAGGAATTTGACCCTCAGTGCGAAATAAGCCTGTCTATTGTAAACAATGAAGAGATACAGGAAATAAACAAGCAGTACAGAGATATTGATGCGCCTACAGATGTTTTAAGCTTTCCTCTTCTTACATTTGAAGAAGGAGAGCAGGCAGACGTAAACGAAAATGACGAAATTATGCTGGGGGATATTATAATATCAATAGAAAAAGCCATTTCTCAGGCAGAAGAATACGGCCACGGTTTAAAGCGTGAGCTGGCGTTTTTAACTGCCCACAGCATGCTTCATCTTATGGGCTACGACCATATGGAAGATGAAGAAAGAGAGGAAATGTTTGAAAAGCAGGAGGCTATATTAAATAATCTTGGCATAAGAAGGTGAAATTTTTGGATAACTGGGAGCTTATTAATCTGGCAGAAAAGGCCATGGAAAATGCTTATGCGCCGTACTCAAAATTTAAAGTAGGCGCAGCGCTTTTGTGCTCAGACGGCAGAGTTTACACAGGATGCAATATAGAAAACGCATCTTACGGTGCTTCAAACTGTGCTGAAAGAACGGCAGTGTTTAAGGCTATTTCCGAAGGCGAGAGGGAGTTTATTAAAATTGCCATTGTTTCATCAGGCGGAGATTTTACTTATCCCTGCGGTATATGCCGTCAGGTTTTAAGCGAGTTTATGCCAAAGGGCAGTATTGTACTGTTTTCAGAAAAGCAGGGTATAAGAGAGTTTACAATGAAGGAAATTCTGCCTTATGCC
>CALWHR010000048.1 GCA_944380455.1 uncultured Clostridia bacterium | reverse complement strand
TTATAAGACGTCTTGAAATACCACCTGTTTCCATAAGGTTACCAGCAACCATGAAAAGTGGAACAGCAAGTGATGGGAAAGAGTCAGTAGCAGTAAACATTCTCTGTACAACAACTATAACCGGTGTGTTGCTTGCAAATGTAAGAGCAACAAATGAAGAAGTTGTAAGAACTGCCCAAATTGGGAAGCCGAGAATCGCAGTTATAGCGAAAGTTACAAATAAATACGTAGCCATTATTCAGCAGCCTCCTTTTTTTCATCTTTATTAAAATTCTTAATAGCTTCAATAATATCCTGAACGTATCTGATTATGAAGAAAATCATACCTACAGGAATAGCTGAATACATATAACCCATTGGTATACGCATAGCAGGTGAAAGCTGATTTTTAGAAAGCTGTGTCTGAACAATTTCAAAACCAAACTTACAGATAACTGCACAAAGAATTAAGCAAGCAATCATAACAATAATGTTAAGTGCTTTCTGCGCTTTTTTAGGAAGAAGAAGCGTAAAAGCCTCAACACCGATATGAGCGCCAAGTCTTACACCATAAGCTCCGCCGATGAAAGATGTCCAAACAAGGAGATATCTTGATAACTCCTCAGACCATGGCAAAGAGCTTTTTAATATGTAACGGCATACAACCTGCCAGAAAATAACAACTGACATTACGAGAAGCGTTACAACACATACATAACCTTCGAAATTGTTTAAAAATTTCTTTAAACCGTCCAAAATGCCCCTCCTAACCCTCTTAATACGTAACCAGCGCATTAAAAGAATTCAATAAAAATAACCTAAATAAAAAATTGCAATAATTGCGTGTCACATAAATGACAAATCTGCTCTTGCAAGAGCTTCAAAGTCCCATATAAGCACAAGAAAGAAGCACACTTCTTCTTTCCAAAGCCAAACTAAACCAACTTAGGAAATTCACACAGATTAAATTAAAATTAAAAATCGCCATTCTTTTAAAAAGCTGCCTGATTATTAAACCCATCAGGCAGCTTACACTACAATATGTCAGGTTTTAGACCAAACAATATGTAATATAGAAATCAATATTTCAGATTCAAATTACTCCATTGATGCTAAAACATCAAGAACTCTCTGGTAGATGTCAGGTGAAACCATACCAGCGCCTTCTTTGATGTATTCATCATAAAGAGGAGCTGTAGCTTCCTGGAATGGAGCTTTTTCTGGCTCGTTAACTTCCATACCGTCATTTGTAAGTTCTTCAAGACCTGATATGTTCTGCTCATCAATCTGCTCTCTCTGGTAAGGAGCTGCCTCTGTAGCTGCTTCCTGAACTGCTGTCTGATACTCAGCTGGTAAAGCGTCATAGTAATCTTTAGCAATAAATACAGGTGTTGGGCTGAAGAGGTGACCTGTCATAGAAAGATATTTCTGAACTTCCTGGAATTTGTTTGTTGCAATAATTGGAACTGGGTTTTCTTCTGCATCAATTGTACCCTGCTGAAGAGCTGTGAATACGTCACCCATTGCCATAGGTGTAGGGTCAGCACCCATAATCTGGAATGCAGCCATATGCATCTGGTTTTCCATTGTTCTGATCTTAATACCCTTTAAGTCATCAGGAACAGTAATTGGTCTAACATTGTTTGTTACGTTTCTGAAACCATTTTCAAACCAAGCAAGGCCTTTTAATCCCTGATCTTCAACTGAGTGAAGGATTTCCAAACCTACCTCGCTGTCAAGAACAGTTCTAGCCTGCTCTGTTGTTGAGAAAATGAAAGGAAGGTCGAAAACAAGGAAAGCATCTGTGAAGCCTGCAAGAGGTGCTGTAGAAACACATGTCATCTGAAGTGAACCTAACTGAAGTCCTTCAAGAAGATCACGCTCACTACCAAGCTGTGAGTTGTTGAATACATCAAGTGTTACAGCGCCGTTTGTCTTTTCGCTTACGAGCTCACCAATTTTGTTCATACCTAAAGCATAAGGATGTGAATCAGGTACTGATGTACCGGAAATCATAGCATACTCTGCTTCGCCTGTAGCGGCAGCTGAACCTGAAGCAGCAGCTGAGCCTGAAGCAGCAGCTGAGCCTGAAGCAGCAGCTGAGACTGAACTCGAACCTGAATCACTGGAACCGCAGCCAGCGAATACACCTGCACAAAGAAGTGTAGCCATTGCAATTGCTAAAACTCTCTTTTTCATTTAAAAACCTCCTAAAATTTTTTACCCTTATTTTTTTGGAAGCACTAAGCAGCCTGGCAGTGTGAACCTGTACCGCTTTGTGGCAAAAAAAAGACTGTTTTAAACTAACTTGCTATGCAAACCCTCATTGCACATAAACGCTTAAAGCGTTTTCATTAATTAAACAGCTTAATTTGTGTGAGTTGCTTCCACGGCATAATATTATCTTACTTGGTTTAAGTTTAAGCATTATGCCTATCTCACAAATTTATTCATATTTTACACTAAACGGCTTTATTTTGCAAGTTAAAACTATACAAATTTTTCCCGTAAATTTTTATATCATACCTATGCAGGACTCAAAAATACATAATTTTACTAATTTTTTCAGAAAATGTTGTAAAAAAATTATCTTTATATTTTATGCAATTATCACATAAAACTTATCACACTATATACTTTTATTCTAATCATATCCTTGTGCAATTATGAGTCTTTCTTACAATATGCCTTTTCAGCTTGTAAAATCAGCATTATCTGATAAAATATATTTAACTTAATATAGAAGGAGAAAAATATGAATTTAAATCAAACCGTTTTTAATAATACCATGATTTCAGACGTTTTTAATGTTTTCATCTCCGAGATTAATAAACTTAAAAACTCAGCTGAAAAAGATGAAGCCGAAATGCTGGATAACATATGTCCGTCCATTTTCAGGAAATGGTTTCACTGCGCCCTTATAGATGACACACCTCTAACACCGGCTAATATAATTAAATCTTTATCTTCAAATAATTTATCTTTTGCTATACAGAAAGATAAAAACACTCAAAATGCCGGCTGGATTTTAAAATCCGCCTCTGATACTCTTGATGACAGTATTTTTTTGGCAGATTTAAAAAAAATATGTGACTACTGCTTTCCTGCAGGAGAAATACAAACCGACAGACCAAATGACATTTACACCCTGACAGATAAGTTAGACGGTATTTTTATTAAAGACGGATATTATGTATCTTATTTGTGCCAAATGGCTGAACGCCTTGGCCTGATACAGAAAATGCCTTCAATTAACACAATAAAATTTCAGAAAAATCTTATTGCCTGTAACGAGTTTTTTGCCTTAGAACCAAATAAGGCTCATAAAATTCTGCTCAATAATGCCATAGAAATTTTTATTGAAAAAACGGCTTATCAAACCCAAGCTCCTGTTAATGCTTTTCATGCAAAGGATATTGCTGACATAATATCTTCTTCGTGCATTACTGATTCAATTTTTTCTTATATTTATTCTTTAATGGGTTTTGACTTTGACCGAATAACAGATATAGGAAAACAAAACTCTCTAAATGAGGATGATGAAGCTCTTATATCATCTGTGCTTTATATGGGAATACTAATTGACAAATGGCTTATAACTCCTTTAGGCTATTATATGGGGCTTTTAAGCGCATATTATGCGTCACCCTACAGTTTTTTTGAGGATTATGATTATATCAGACCTGTGCTTACAACAGGCTGTGACCTTTCAATAGAGCTTTTTGCTCCGCCTAATTATTATGTACTTACAGAAAAAGGATTTAACCTTTTCGGGAAAAGACAGGAGGAATTTACAAGCTATACACTAAACGGAACTTTAACTAAGGATGATTTAAATGAAGTTATAAACGCTTATAAATTATTTTTAAAAATGCTTCAGTCATCAGCCATTAAAAAATCCAAAGCAAAAAATATTTACAGTTTAAAAGTTGCATTTAAAAGCAACTCAGAAATGTGGAAAATATTAGAACTTAACTGTAACAGCACTCTTGAGGAGCTTAAAAATGAAATAGTAATGTATTTTGGATTTACAGACTCAAATAAATACAGTTTTGAATATAAAAACAATATATACAGTTCAAACCCAAAATTCAAAACATTTAATTCAGCAGAAAATATCACTCTTTCTGCTTTAAGTATAGAAAACGGAGGAGAACTTATATATTCTGATGGATTTGATAAATCTCTTGATTTAGTTATTAAGTCATCGGATATAATGCCTGCTGATTCTCAAACTGTATATCCAAGGCTCTACAGACAAAGCCATGACATAACCCAGCGCGAAAGAAGCGATGAGTTTTAATATTGTATACAAAAGAGGAGGTATTCTAAAATGGAAAAACTTGTGCATATGCACGGCGGCGACCTTGACGCCATTGAAAAGAAATATGGTATACCAAAAAAAGAAATTATTGATTTCAGCGGAAATATAAACCCTTTAGGCTTTCCTGAAAGCGTAAAAAAAGCATTGGCCGAAAACCTTGATATAATATCTGTATATCCTGATAAAAACTATACGGCTTTAAGAAAAAGCATAGCCGCCTATACAGGCGCTGATTACGAGAACATCAAAGTCGGCAACGGCTCCACAGAGCTTATTTCAGTATTTATCAAATCAGTAAATGCCAAAAAATCAATAATACTTGGGCCAGCTTATTCTGAGTATGAAAACGAGCTTAAAGTTTCCGGCAGTAAATTTGAGTATTTTCCTCTAAAAGAAGAAAATAACTTTGAAGCTGATATTGACAGTCTTATCAATGCCCTTACACCGGATATTGACCTTTTTATAATGTGTAACCCTAATAACCCTACAGGAACTGCAATAACAGTTTGTCAGCTTGAAGAAATACTTTCTCACTGTAAAAAGAACAATACTGCCGTAATGGTAGATGAAACATACATAGAGTTTAGCGACAATTTAAAAGAAATATGCGCTATACCTCTTACTTCAAAATATGACAACTTATTTGCTATACGTGGTACAGCCAAATTCTTCGCAGCTCCCGGTCTGCGCCTTGGATACGGCATATCCAGCAGCAAAGCTTTCCATGAAATGCTATCTAAAAACCAGAACCCTTGGTCAGTAAATATTTTAGCCGCTTTTGCCGGTGAGAGAATGTTCTCTGACAAGGAATTTAACGAAAAAACATGGAAATTAATAACAAGCGAAAGAAGAAAAGCTCTTGATGAATTTAAAACATGGAAAAATATAAAAGCCTACGAGTCCAGCGCAAACTTTATACTTTTAAAACTTCTTACAGACAAAACCAATGCCGCTGAGATATTTGAAAAAATGATAATGAAAAAAATGCTTATCCGCGATGCCGCAAGCTTTACATTCCTTGATGAATCATATTTAAGGTTCTGCATACTTTCGCCGGAGCATAACAAAATGCTTATTGATGAGCTTAAAAAGATTGTTGAATAAAACTAATTATGCCGCGGTTTTTCTGCGGCAGTTTTTATATATCAGCTAACTTCTGTAAGTAAACACTTATTTAAAAACGCGTGATGATTTATATGAAATACGGTTTGAAAGATTTACTGATTTTATGTTTTATCTGCAGCTTTATTTCTACTGCCGTACAGTTTTTTAAACATTTTGGAACTTTTGGTATTCTGGATTTTATACGAATATTTATAATAACTTTCGTTTTTGCTTCATTAATTACTATTCTGTGCTTTTTATTATGGAAATTTCTGAAAAACATTTAAACAGCAAACATTTTTCTCTTATCATCAATAATAAAATCATAACCACGCCTAAAAGACGTGGTTTGCACTAGCCCTATAAGGGCTTATTAAGAGC
>CALWHR010000047.1 GCA_944380455.1 uncultured Clostridia bacterium | reverse complement strand
TTAGTATTCCGTCAATGCTTAACTTAGGATTGAGCTGTCGCTGTACCTTTTTTATTGTTTTTAAAAGATGTTCTAAACCTTTTGCCGAAAGATACTGTGCCTGAACAGGAATAATAACACTATCTGCTGCTGTTAATGCATTTAATGTAATCATTCCCAATGACGGCATACAGTCAATAATGACATAATCATAGTTTTTCTTTACATCATTTAGATATGTTCTTAAAACAGTTTCCCTGCTCATAGTATTAACCAATGTTATTTCTGTTGCTGAAAGCTCTATATTTGATGGCAGCAAGTCAACACCCTCATCACAATGCAATATTCCGACTAAATTTTCAATGGGTATATCCAATATAGTTTTTTCTAAATTTGACGCAAGTGTTGATGTAAGCTCGTCCGGCTGACTTATTCCCAACATTGTTGTTAAATTGCCTTGTGAATCTGCATCTATAAGCAAAACCTTTTTCCCAAGTTTAGCAAGTCCAACACCTAAGTTAATGGCTGTTGTTGATTTGCCAACACCGCCTTTTTGATTTGCCAAGGCTATTACTTTCATTGCGTTCCTCCTTTATCATTAAATTTCACATAAAAAAGGACTACAAGAAATATCCTGTAATCCTTTAGTGTATACAAAATCAGACATTATAAAAATTATATAACCACACAATAACTATATGTAACTGCATATGTATGACCATCACAGCTACGCAAATTCCTTAAAAACTCTTTGTTCCGTTCGGGATATATGTTTTTTACCATATATCCGCCTACATAACCATTCTGCGCTGATGTGAGGTCACCGTTATAACCTTCTTTAAGAGGTACACCAATTTCGTTAGCAACTTCATATTTAAATCTGTTCATAGCTCCCTTAGCTTCCGGTACGTTTACTTTGTTTCCTGTTTTTGAACTCTGTGACATTTTAAATGCCCTCCTTTTTAAATAAAAATTATTTAATCGGTGTTACAGGAATAGTATGCGTATGTCATTTTTTATTATCCCGGCAATTTCTGGGGAGTATTATAAAAAATTTTGGTACATTTGGAAAACTGTTTATAAATTATAGAGCTCAGAGATTTTTATGGCTGCTGAAAAAACTATTTTTCCGTCGAGAGTAAGCGGATTTATTTGTGTTATTTCTTTAATTTTATTTAGCTTATTATTTACAGTATTTCTGTGAACAAAAAAATTATTTGCCACCGTCTGAACATTACCATCGCATTGTATATAATTTTTTATGTAATCTGTTAAATCACCATTGTTCTCATTGTCGTACTGAATAAGCCTGCCTATAGTTTCATTATACATATCCTTTAAAATGGACATATCATTTACTTCAGAAAGAATTTTGTACATTCCCATTTTGTCATAATACAAAATGCGGTTACTGTTTTTAATGGCTACATTCATAATAGGCAGAAGTCTTTTAAAATTAACCGAAAGATTATATATACTTTCGTTTCGTCCAACGCATATGTATGACTTGCAGTTATAAAATCTTACAGACAAATTTGCGTCAAGCGCCTTAATAAAATCTTCCTCTTTGTTTTTAGGCGCATTTACAAGTATTGCCGTTACAATTCTGTTATACAAAAAAGCTATTAATACGCTTTCCGTTTCCTCAGCCGTTCTTTCACAGCACATTTTAACACTTTTTAAAAAAGTATGATGGTCATAATCATGAATATCATCTACTTTAATAATAATAGGGCAGTATGTTTCTTCGTCGGAAAATCCGTAAAAAGACAGTTTGTTAAGCTGGTTAGAAAGATTTTCCGTATTAAATATAATACTCTGCATAAGCTCTGCCACACTTAAATTTTTAGTTTCTTCCTGCACAAGAGCATGAACAATGTCTTTTGCCACATCGCTCATAAGCACATCCCATGGAATAGTGTAAAGAGGCATATCTACTTTATCACAGTATTCCTTAACTTCTTCGGGAACTTCTTTTATATATTTTCCTGTATTTATAAAAAGTGCCGGCGCCTTAACTTTATGAAGGTTTTGGGCAAAATTCAAAACTTCATCCATACTTTTTATATGCATTCCCGAGGTAAGAACTATGCGGTTTGTATTTTTAAACTTTTCGGTATCGTAGTCTTCAACAACTGAAACCCAGCCGATATCCGTATTTGAAATACCTTTTTTGCCCGCTACCAAACGAATTCTGTAATAAGGCGGAAGATTGTTTACTAATTGTTCAATACTAATAGTCAATTACATTACCTTCTTCCTTAATTATAAAAAAAATTTCATATATATAGTATTATATCATTTATTATTTGTTAAATAAATAAAATATTATATTGTTTTTAAAAAATTTATTTGTTCATATGCACAATATAATAGTGACAC
This sequence comes from uncultured Clostridia bacterium, assembly GCA_944380455.1. GTDB lineage: Bacteria > Bacillota > Clostridia > Lachnospirales > Anaerotignaceae > Neoanaerotignum_A. The sequence goes on along the minus strand of CALWHR010000047.1, from coordinate 41,926 downwards.
TTTGCTGTATCATTTTAAATCTTTATGTATTAAAATTTAATCATAAAATACAAATTGAAGTGTTGAGCAGTATACAAAAGCGTCTGTCCTAAATTTTTATAAGGAGGTTGTTTAACGATCACATCATCTTTGGGATTTTACGCTTTTATATTCGCTTCAATGGCAGTAATTTTCTCAATTTGCAAAAAGTTTGAACATACTAAGGTTATAGAAATTTTACCCGCTATTATATGGATATTCCTTTTTATGGCTATTTGTTCTACATTCGGCGTATACGACATTACAGCCCAAGGCGTTATAGACGCTCAGAACTTTATGTATGCCAATTTCCTTCCTATGATGCTTATTATGTTCATGCTTACCTGTGATATAAGAAAAGTTATAAAGCTTGGGTCAAGAATGATTATGGCCTTCTTTCATCTTTATCAATTATGACAGGCTTTACAGTAGCTTTCCTTATATGCAAAGGTTTTCTTCCTGAAAACGCATGGGCGATTATTGCCGCTACAACAGGATCATTTATTGGTGAAACCATAAACATGGTTGCTGTTGCGGGTGTATTTGGTGTTGAAGGCGTTGATTACGCCTACAGCGTTATGATGGTTACATTTGCATTCACAATATTTATGACAGTAATAATGGCCCTCATACAGAAAAAGCAGCAGTGGAATAAATTTATGAAAGCCAATACCGACGGTCTTGATGAAATAGCAAAGCGTATTGCCGAAGACACAGACCCTGACATAAACACATGCACAATGCTTGACTACTTAAAACTTTTCGGCGTAGCTCTTTGCGGTACATGGGCAATAAATTCTATTATACCTCATCTTCCTCCTGTTACATTCCTTAATGCTACAGGCTGGAGAGTTGTTTTTTCATCAATACTCGGTATAATTCTTGGCGTAACACCGGCAAGAAAATTAAAAGGTGCTACAGAATGTGCTAATGTTTTTCTTTATGCTTGTATGTGCGTAACAGCATCGTATTCTGACTTAAAGCAGTGCACACAGGCTCCTGGATTCCTTGTATTATGCGTAATAATGTTAATTGTTATGTTTGCCATGTGGACATTATTCTCTAAAATATTTAAGTTTGATTTATTTACAGCAGAAGTCGCAATTACAGCTAACATAGGCGGTACATCTTCTGCGCCTCTTATCGCAGCAACACATAATCCTAACTGGATTTCTTTCGGTATTCTTTTAGGATTTTTCGGCGATATTGTGGGAACAGGTTTAGCAATTCTATTTGGTCACTTCCTACACTTTTTGGCATAATAAAACAAAACCAAATGTAGTTGTAAGCCGCATTGTAGATGCTGCACTTTAAATATTACAGAGCTAATTAAAGAGGGAGGTATTTTATACTGTTTGAGTTAATAACTTATTAATATTATTAAATATGTATGTATTCATATAATATAGCATAATAACAACCTGGAAAATCTGTTAACATATCTTCTTAGTTTAATCACAAATACATATATTCAGGTACAATGACAAAAGAACAATAAATATTGATATGTTATTTTATCATCATGTGAAACCGGCACAATACTCTCAAACAGTGTCCCTCTTAAAACAGAATATCAGTGTTGGTAAACACAATATATTTTAAACTCAGCCGGAAAACAGCTATTTACTAAAACTATCACCTAATACTTAAATCAAGCAGTAAATAAGCTGATAACAGCCTGATGATGTAATTTTACAGTTTAATACAGGCTGCAGAAACGAATTAAAACCGTTACTAAACAGTTTTAAAAACTGTTGGAAAAATAAAACTCACTTTTGAAAGGAGTGTCTAATTAATGAAATTAATGCATACAAGATTACCGGATTTCTATACAAAAATTGAGGCTGCTGCTAAGCAGAACAACCCTGATATGGGCTTTTCAGTAAGCGGCCTTGAGAATGTAAAAACAGCAAAGCTTGCTTCTTTAAGAGTAGGCCGTGTTGAAGATGAAATCACAGAGATTATAGAGGATAGCGATATCAAAAAAGTTGAAGTAGTGCTTACTACAGATAATCCTGAGACACTTTACACAGTTGTTATTAAAGGTATCGAAGCAGACGGTTCATGCAAAAAAGTTATTCTTGAAAATATGATGCTTTCAGCACCTACTGTTGAAACTCATCTTTTCGGTGCAAAAGAAATCATTGACCGCCGCGCTAATATCAAGAAATAATAAAGGAGGAAATCACTGTGAAACTTAAATATCGTATTATTCCTCAGGGTGCCGCAGACGGAATGGTGCCATTAAACTGGGTATTTATTGATAAAAAAGACGTTAAAGAATGTGGCATTACAGACCTCGAGGCTTGCTATGCAGTTGGAAAAGCTCTTGGTGATGACTGTGCTGCCGTAGATATAATTGATTTAGATGCTGTAACAGTTACAAGTGATGGTATTATGGCTCCTGGCGCTGTTGTAGGCGTAGCATCTGTTGACCATGGACTTATTAACCAGAACTATGGATATCTTAATATAAGCCCTCTCCCTTATTCAGACCAGATGATTAAGGAAGAACCTCATATGAAACAGTGGCTTATGGACGAATATAAGGGCAGACCTTTACATAGAGGACCAAGCGCTGAAGACAGAGGAAACAGAGGACCTAACAACGAAAATATGACTATGTCTGGTCGTATTGCAAACAACAACTGCGGTTCAGAAGTTATGAACATGGTTGAAATGACAGAAATTTTAGCTCCTTACTTTGGCATGCATCAGATTATGACAGACGGCGAAGTTATTATAGGTATAGCCGGACCTGTTGTATCTGTTGGTATCGGTATGGTTGTAAGCGAAAGACACGGCAGAATTTTCGGCGGCAAAAACTTAGGTGCTTACCGTGCCGGAATGTCAGCTCATAACTCCGGAAAATATGCAAAAACAGTAAAACAGGATTATCCAGCAATCGCCGCACCAAAGAGCGTTTTAGCAGAGCATACCCTTCGCGCCTTTGATATCGGCCTTGTAGCTGGACGCGATATAGGCTGCTCCCCTGCCGTACTTAGCCTTGCAAAGGCATACGGCAAGCCTATTGACCTTGACAATATTGCTCAGCGCGCATGGATAGAGCTTGAAAGTGTTGGTATTACACGTGAAAAACTTGAAGCTCCTTCAAAAGTAATGAGCAGAGAAGAAGTAATTGCTCATGCAGACGAAATCATCCCTGGTATGGAAGGCGCTAAAAAATACGCTGTATCAGATATTTGTGAAATAAGATACGTAGAGATTTAAAAACAAAACTCAAAACCGTTTTACTCTCTTTCTTTTCAGGCTCTTGCTATCCAAGAGCCTGATTAACTATTAAAAACTGATGACATAAGTTTCTTATTATTCTATCAAGGAAAATTAATAGTATGACAAACGCAGAAAAAATAATAGATTATATAGACAAAAACCGAGATGAGCTTGTAAAAATAGCTTCTGGACTTATAAGTGTACCTTCAATATCAGGCAGAGAAAACTCCAATGAAATGTATGACAAAGAAGCAGACTATCTTATCGGAGAGTTTGCAAAATTTGGTATTGAGGCAAAAAAATATTCACAGGCTCCAGGCGGCTCTAATCTTGTTGCTGAATACAAAGGTACAGGCGGCGGAAAAACTCTTGCTATGGGCGGACATTACGATGTAGTAGCAGCAGATGAAGCAACATGGGAAACAGAAGGCGGCTTCTGCCCTACAGTAAAAGACGGTAACCTTATCGGCCGCGGCGCAGCCGATATGAAAGGCGGACTTGCATGCTGCTTTATGGCATTAAAGGCACTTAAAGAATGTGATATTAAGCTTAAAGGTAATGTGCAGTTTGTGGCAACTGTAGATGAGGAAATAGGCAGTCCTTACGGAATGAACTATCTTGCAGAAAATAAAATTGTTGCACCTGACTTTTTTATAAACGCAGAGCAGACAGAGATGAAAGTTGTTGTAGCTTATAAGGGCTGTGCATGGATGGAAGTAAAAGTTAAAGGTGTAACAGCCCACGGCAGCAAGCCTCATCTTGGAGTAAATGCTGTTGTAAATGCTGCCAAACTTATATACATGATAGATAAAAAAGGTGTTGAATATACTCCTGACCCACTTCTTGGAAACGGCTCCCTTAATATAGGTACAATAGAAGGCGGTATGGGAATTAATATAGTTCCTGATGAATGTACATTTAAAATTGACGGCAGACTTGTTCCTGGTCAGACATACGATGGGGTTATAGGCGCAATCAGAGATATGATATCAGACCTTAAAGCGCAAGACCCTACATTTGATGCTGAAGTAGAGTTCTGTGCACGTACATCAAATGCAGTACATATTTCCGAAGACAATCAGCTTGTTAAAGCACTTCTCGAAAACTCAAAAACAGCTACAGGCGAGCAGGCAGGTTTAAGCGGCTTTATAGCACAGGGAGATAACTATTTCTTCAATAAAAACGGTATTCCGGCATTAATGTTCGGCCCTGGAACACTTGACTGCATACACAAAGCAAATGAGTGGGTTAAAATCGATGACCTTGTAAACGCAGCTAAAATTTATGCACTTACTGCTTTAAGTGTATGCCAGGATTAATAAAACCACTCTGAAAGGTTATGTTTTTATGGAGCACGAATATATAATAGCACATGCTGATAAATCTGTATTAAAAATTTCCGGTCTTGAGGTTAAAGGATTAAATACACAGCAGCTGGAAAAAATTCTTGGGGATAAACTTCATACGTTTGTACGTGTAATAGGCGTAACAGGCAGCAATATAGAAATGGATGTTTATGACATAGAGCCTGAACAGGTGCGTAAAAACGAAAAAGGTCTTATAGAAAGCATTGTATTAACAGAAGGTATAACAGTAACAGAACTCACAAAGCTTTCATGCAGTGAAAAAATAATACCTGTTAAATATGATGATATACCAGATAAACCCATTTCGGACTGTGCTATGGAAAGATGGATTAAGCGTGGATAATATTAAAGTATTTCTTGAGGAGGAATGGCAATGTCAGGAATAACTCACTTAGTAGAACAAATGAAAATACCTCGTTTCGTAAGGGTAAAACAATATTTTCCGCATAACGAGCTTTCCGAGGAAGATATAATTTCTTTAATATCCGAAAACTTTGCCAAACCAGAATTTAAAGACAAAATAAAACCAGGTCAGAGAATCTGTATAACAAGCGGAAGCCGCGGTGTTTCAAATATTGTTGTTATTACAAGAGAAATCGTTAAACAGGTTAAAGCTCTTGGTGCAGAGCCTTTCATTATACCGGCTATGGGAAGCCACGGCGGTGCTACAGCAGAAGGCCAGAGAGGAATTTTAACTGGCTATGGAATTACAGAAGAAACTATGGGATGCCCTATTATTTCTTCTATGGAAACAGTTAAAATAGGCCATGCTGACGAAATAGACGTAGATGTTCAGATAGACAAAAACGCTTATGAAGCAGACGGCATTATAGTTGTTAATCGAATTAAAGCACATACTGGCTTTAAAGGCAAGTACGAAAGCGGCCTTATGAAAATGATGACAGTAGGTCTTGGCAAACAGGCTGGAGCTTATGTGGCACACTCAGCTGGAGATGACGCAATGCCTGAGCGTTTATTCTCTATAGGAAGCGAAATAATACGCAAAGCAAACATTATTATGGGTGTAGGCTTAATGGAAAACGCTTTTGACAAAACATATAAAATCGCTTTCCTTCAGCCTGAAGAAATACCAGAAAAAGAGCCTGAGCTTCTTAACGAAGCAAAAGCTGCTATGGGTAAAATTTTCCTTGATGCCTGCGATGTACTTATACTTGAAAAAATAGGCAAAAACTACAGCGGCGGCGGTATGGACCCTAACGTAGTAGGCCGTTCAAGACTTCCTATAGGAATTAAATCCGAAAGAATGGGTATTTTTGAGTTAAGCGAAGAGTCTCACGGCAACGCAACTGGTATGGGAAGAGCCGATGTAGGCACAATGAAGTTCTTCCACCAGATTTCATTTGATGATACATATCCTAATGCCGTAACAGACCACGACAGCTCAGTATATAAAATTCCTCTTATAGCTGAAAACGAAAAGGAATGTATCCAGACATCAATGGCTATATGCCTTAATATGGATGTAAATAATCCAAGAATTATTATACTTAAAAACTCACTGGAAATTGAAGATATGCTTATTTCCGAAGCACTTATTCCAGAAGCTAAAACAAGAGAGCAGCTTACTATAACAAGCGAGCCTTTTGAGCTTGAGTTTAACAGTGAAGGGAACTTGGTTACACAGATTTAATTAAGTTTTAACCATATAAAACCCCGTTACTTTTACATACACACCACTAAACCATTAAACCAAAAAAGAAGGATAAGACTAAAGTCTTATCCTTTCTTTTTAGCAATTTAATTTAAACATCACTGTTTTAAAAGGCATAATTTATATTAAAAAAATTTACTAATAAAAATTCGGGAAAAGAATTAACTTAACCGGAGCTTTAAAATTTAATACTTTATCCGGCAAAAGATAAAGCTCCTTTGCTTTCAGGGTCAAATTTATACACTGTCATAGTCATACCGTTATAAAAAACATATACCTCGCCTGTGTATTTGTCTACCCAAAAATCAAACACTACCGGAATAGTATAAAATCTGTCGTTTTCATCTGTAACTTCAAGGTTAAAAACAGCCTTTCTTATATCATCACCGTTGTTTTCATACACTTCATTTCCAGTCCACGGTTTATATTCCCCATATGTAAGCTCATAAGCCTTTATAAGCTGCTCCTTAACTGTTTCAACGGCTTCATCTTTTGATATAGCTCTGTAATTATCATAACTGCTTATAATAACCTGAGGAATTCTCGGAAAAATATGTGTTGTTTCCAAATTTACACCGTCACAGTAATCTACTTTATAATTAAACACTTCGGCTAAAAATCTGACCGGCACATAAGTAAAGCCGTTATGTATTTCAGGTACAGCATCAAGCATTATTTCTTCACCATTAACAACGGCTTTTCTGCTGCCTGCTTTCAGCTTTACGGTGTTTTTGTCGTTATTTATCTCAATCTCGCCTGTTTCTTCCAACCATTTAACCTCACAGCCTAAGCACTCACAAATCTTTCTTACAGGAAGTAAAGTCCTGTTTTCTTTTGTAATGATATTTGCTTCCCTAATAATGCTGCCATTAACAAAAAGCGCCACATAGTCAGTGCTTATACTTTCTTCAAAGCCATCTTTATATTTTATTTTAGTTTCAATGCCGTCACTGGTATCAAATATAGGAGTAATCATTATACCGTCTAAGTTGCTGCTTTCTGTTTCCTGAGCAAATAAGTTTACGGTAATTAAAAGAGAAAACAAAATCGTCATCAGAAGCTTTTTCATATCAAACACTCCTTTTTAATAAATTCAAATTAAAGTCCATAAAAAATAAAGAAGTTTATATATTTAAAAAATTATTATTTAAATATAAAACAAAAGCGTGCCTTACAGCACGCCCGTGTTTTAAACAGATTGAAAATTAATGGCCTGATGGGGTTTGAACCCTTTTCTCCGCGTATTAAACGCAGCGCTTTCCCAATTAAGCTACAAGCCTATGCAGCTTGGGAGAAAACGCACCTTATAAAAACTATTAATACTAAAAGCTAAAATACTTTTCATAAGGCTTTTAAAGGCATGAAATTGAGTATATATCTGTCACTAAATAATATTATATCCTCAATAACTACATATGTCAATATTACCCTAAATATTTTACAACATTTAGTTTAGGTTCCAATACACACAAAATTTATATAAAAAATCAAATTCTTTAAAGCAGTAAAAAGTATTTTAGTATTTTAAACTTCGTTATTTTCGTTAAGCCAGCATAGCACCTTTGTTTTATTGTGTTTTACAAATTCCGGCATAAGTGCTGCGCATTTGTCATCAGCTTTTGGACAGAAAGGAAAATAATCGCACCCGCCGCCTTTTTCTTTGCGTACTGCTTTAAATTCCGGAGTTTTAAATTCTCCCTGAGTTTTTACAGGCAAAACAGATAAAATAAGCTGTTTTGTATAGGGATGCTTAGGCAATGAAAGCACATCCCGGCACGGCCCGTATTCTACTATCCTTCCGGAATACATAACAGCAATATTGTCGCATACAGAAGAAGCCAAAGCCAAGTCATGAGTAATAAAAAGAAATGACATTTTATTTTCTTTTTTAAGCCTCAGCATAAGCTCTATTATCTGCGCCTGAACAGAAACGTCCAGCGCGCTTGTAGCTTCATCAAATATTATAAGCTTTGGAGAACATATAAGTGCCCTTGCTATAGAAGCCTTCTGACATTCACCGCCGCTTAAATTATATATATTTCTATTGGAATAAGATTCTTTTAAACCCACGTATCTGATAAGCTCCAGAGCTTTTTGTCTTAACTGGCTTTTTGAATATATATTATAAGAACAAGCTCCCATCATAACAGATTCTAAAAGGCTGTATTTAGGGTCAAATGAATCCTTTGGATTTTGAAAAACCATTTGCAAATCTTTTCCCACGCATTTAAGCCTTTTGTCATCTGTTATTTCTGTACCGTTAAATACTATTGTGCCTGAGTCCTCTTTTATAAGCCTTGCTATAATCTCGGCTGTAGTGCTTTTTCCACATCCGCTTTCTCCTACAAGGCCAAGACACTCCCCTTCGTTTATACTTAAATCTATCCCCTTAACAGCACGTATATTTGTTTTTTTATTTTTGTAAGTTTTAGTTAATCCTGTAACTTTAAGCAGACACATAAGAACATTCTCTTTTCTAAATTCAACAAAAATTACAATAAACAATATGCTCTTTTGAAACAACATGTTTTTCAGGTGAATTTTTATAGCATATATCTTTTGCACTATAGCATCTTGGGGCAAAAGGACATCCGCCTTTTTCATCACTAAATTCCGGCGGAAGGCCTTCTATACCTTCCGGCACTTTACCGTTCATCTCGGGAACGGCTTTTATTAATGCTTTTGTATATGGATGAGCAGGATTATTTATTATATCCCATGTATCGCCAAACTCCGCAATGCTTCCGCCGTACATTACAGCGGCTTTGTCAGAAAGATTAGCTACAACTCCCATATTATGGGTTACAATAAGCATTGAAGTATTATAATTGTCTTTTACATACTTTAAAAGGCGTATAACCTCTGCCTGTGCTGTTACATCAAGTGCGCTTGTAGGCTCATCTGCCAGTATAAGTTTCGGGTCATTCATCATAGCCGCCGCTATAGCTATTCTTTGGCACATTCCCCCGGAAAGCTCAAATGGATAGGAGCTGAAAATACGCTCTGTTTCCCAAAGCCGCAGTTTTTTCATAATTTCTTCGGCTTTTTCAAGGCACTGATTTTTTTTCGCCTTTTTATTATGTACCTTAACAGTTTCATAAAACAAGTGCCCTATGGTTTTTGTTGGATTCATTGACAGATAGGAATTCTGAAATATCATGGCTATTTCAGAGCCTCTTAAATGCCGTATTTCCTCAGTTTTAAGCTTTGTAATATCCTTATTGTCAAATAAAATCTCTCCGCCTGAAATGGAAGCATTTTTATCCAGCATTAAAACGGATTTAAGAGCGGTGCTTTTACCGCAGCCGCTCTCTCCTACAATACAAACTATTTCGCCGGTATTAACTTTTAAGCTTAAATTACGTACAACACGTGTTTTGCCGTAAGAAACGCTTAAATTTTTTATATCAAGCATATTATCACCTGTTACTGAATATATGTCTGGGCGTCTAACAAATAGTACTCCGAAGGGTTTGTTTTAAGGCCTTTAACATTTGAGCTCATTACATATATATATTTTGAATGACCTATTACAATATACCCTGCATCCTCACAAATTACCTTCTGAAGTTCTTCCGCCAGTTCATTTCTTTTTTCCGTATCAAACTCTCGGTTCATTTTATCTATAATGCTGTCGGCTTCAGGATTGGAATAATGTCCGTAATTGCTGCTGCCGTTAGTTTTAAATGCTATATTAGCAAAATACAGCGGGTCGCCTGTAGGACACATTGTAAAGCTTATCATCAGCAAATCAAAATCGCCTGTTTTTTCATGCTCAGTTACAGACTTATAAACTTCAACTTTAAGGTCTATACCTGCTTCCTTTAAGCTTGATGCCATTTCCTCGCAGAACATTGAAAGTTCAGCCTTTGTGCTGTAAGTTACAATTCTCAGAGAAACCGGCTTTCCATTTTTTTCCACTATTCCGTCGCCGTCTGTGTCTGTATATCCGGCATCAGCCAATATTTTCTTTGCACCTTCAATGTCATATCCGCCTGTTAAATCCTCTTTTGCTCCAAAGTCCATAAAATCCGGATATAATCCGTTAGCCGGCACAGACGCGCCTTTATTTAAAATTTCGGCATAACCCTGTTTGTTAATACACATGCTTATGGCTTTGCGTATGTTTATATCCTGTATAAACTCGTTGTCATAGTTCATAAATATAACCTGACCTCTTGAGCCTGCAACACCGTCTGTATTATACTTCGATGTGTCAGAAAAAAGCTCAAGACTGCTTCCCGGTATGCTTACTGAAAGGTCACTTTCACCTGTCTGCTGCGCCATTACAAGGGCATTTGTATCGGAAATTACATTAAACACCGCTGATTTAAGTTTCGGAGTGCCGCCCCAATAGCCGTCATATCTTTCAACAACTGCCTGCTTGTTAATCTCGTAGCTTACAGCTTTAAACGGTCCTGTGCCTATAGGATTTTGTGCAATTGATTCATCATCCGTTACATAATATATCCCTGACAAAGGCTCAGAAAGACCATTTATAAACGCCGGAACAGGTTCTGAAGTTTTAACTGTAAGCTGCTGGCCAGAAGCCTCCATCTGGCTAATAAATAAAAGCTCACCTAATCTTGGATTTTTCTCAAGAGTTCTTTCCCAGCAGGATTTAACACTTTCGGCTGTCATTTTTTCACCGTTTTGGAATGTAACATCATCTCTTAATGTAATTACCCATGTTGTTTCATCAGTCATTTCGCATGAAAGAGCCAAAAACGGCTGAGCCGCAAGGCTGTCATCAAGTTTATAAAGTGTTTCCGTTATACCGTATCTTGATGTATACCAGCTGTTCCAGCTTTCAGCCGGGTCAAGATTTGTAGGACACTGGGTATCGGCAAATACTGCCGTGTCAGATGAATTATCAGTGCCTGTGCTTTCACCTGAAGACATCTGTGAAGTAGCCGCACCCGATGAGCCGCAGGATGTAAGAAAAACGGCACACAAAGCAAACACCGCTGTTTTTAAAAGCTTTATATTCATAAAATACTCCTTATAAATTTATAATCAATTAGTCTTTGTCTCTAAAACATCTCTTATTTTTTCTCCAAAAAGATTAAAAATAACCGCAGTTATAAATATGGCCGCTCCCGGAACAATAACAAGAGATATATTTGTCTGAACGTAATCCTTTCCAGTATTCATCATTGCGCCCCATTCAGCCATAGGTGACTGCACTCCAACACCCAAGTATGAAAGAGCTGCCACTTCCATAATCATAGAAGCTATACCCAAAGAGGCATTAACAATTAAAGGCGGCATAATATTGGGCAGTATATGCTCAAACATAATATCTATCCTGCTTTTGCCGCAAATTCTGGCGGCTTTAATAAATGTCCGCTCTTTAATGCCAACTGTAAGGCTTCTGGCCATTCTGGCATACTCCGCCCATTCCACAATACAAAGGGCAATAATGGTATTTTTAATGCCTATTCCCAAAACTCCGGCTATGGCTATAGCCAGTATTATTTTAGGAAATGCCTGAGTAATAGATATTACTTTAGTTAAAATCATATCTGCCGCACCTCCTGTATACCCGGAAAAAACACCTACGGCAGTGCCAAAAGCAAATACTATGGCTATAATTATTAAACTGCTGAATATCGACACCCTTGCGCCGTAAAGCATTCTTGACAAAAGGCATCTGCCTAATGGGTCTGTGCCTAAAGGAAACTGCGCGCTTGGCCCTTTAAGTGCGTCCATAAGGCTTGATTTATTAGGGTCGTTAGGAGCTAAAACCGGCGCTGATACAGCAACAGCAAATAAAGCCGTAATAAGTATCAATAAAACCCAAAATGAAGCAGGATATCTCCTTTTTTCCATTATATCCGCCCCCTTTTAACTCTTGGGTCTATAATATCCCCTGCAACATCAACGGCAAAGTTAACAATTAAAAACACAACTGCTGTCCACAGTACAAAGCCCTGTATCATATAATAATCCAGTGTTGTAACCGACTCTACCGCCAGTTTGCCTAAACCGTCCCATGAGAAAATTGTTTCTATAACAGAAGCTCCTCCAAGCATTATACCGAAATACATTCCGCACCATGTTAAAATAGGAACGGCTGAGTTTTTAAGCACATGCTTAAACAAAATATCCCTTTCGCTTACACCTCTTGCTGCTGCACCCATTACATACTCCTGATTAAGCTGTTCCAAAACCACAGCACGCACCTGGCGTATATACTTTGACGAGCACTGAATAATAAGCACTGCTGCCGGAAGTATCATGCCCTTTGGACTTCTTTGGGCAATAACCGGCAATACCTGAAGCTTTAAGCAAAATATCCAAAGCAGTACCAGCGATATAAAAAACGACGGCATTGATATTCCCAAAAACGAAAATATCCGCACAATATTATCCAAAGCTCTGTCTTTTTTAACGGCACAGTAAATCCCCAGCGGTACTGATATCAGCACTGTAATTAATAAAGACACAGCGGTTAAGACTGCTGTAGGCACGGCATGTTCCGCTATTTCATCTTTTACAGGCTTAGATGTAGTCATGGACTTTCCTAAATCGCCATGAGCAACATTATTAAGCCATGAAGCATACTGCACTATAAAGGGCTTATCAAGACCCATTTTCTTTTCCTGTTCTTCTATTGCCTCCTGAGAAACCTGACCCACATTACCGCTGTTTCCCATAAGGTAAATTTCAGCCGGATTAACAGGTGAAATATGCAGTATAAAAAATGTAACTAAAGTTATGCCAATTAGTATAACAGCTGTTTGAACAGCGCTTATGGCTATTTTTTTACATACAGTGCCTAAATGTCTCATTTTACCGCCTTATTTTTTTACGCAAATTAAAAATTCCTGATTTTTCTCGTACTGTAATTGCTCCAGATTGGAGTAAATACTGCTGTTGAGCTCAGTTTCGCATAAAACGCCGTCGGTATTTTGTTTATTCCAGAACTCCACATCCCACTGAGGCCTTGCCTGATAAGTAAGAGGAAAATCATGCGCCATCTCTTCCATTTCGTTAGCCTTTGTATAAACAAAACCGTTGTTTTTCTCTACGTTTTTTCTGTGCTCTTTGTAACCTTTTATAGACTCATCGTCTCTTAAATAACCATACCAGTCGGCATCGAAATATACCATTTTACCGCCTTTTTTAAGGAGTTTATACCATGATTCAAGTGTTTTTTCCGGCTCTTTCTGCATCCAAACAACATCTCTTGAAAGTATCATATCAAAGCTGTTTTCCTCAAAAGGCATTTCGTCGCCCACTACTTTAAAGTCAACATCTACATTTTCATGCTGAGCGTTTTGTACAGCATGATAAATCATTTGGCCGCTTCTGTCAACAGCACTTACATTATACCCCTCTTTTGCCATTAAAATTGCAAGAAATCCCGGACCTGTGCCTATATCAAGAATTTTGGCGTTTTTACCTTCCGGCATATATTTGTTTAATACACTTTTCCATTTTTCTTTTCTGTCAAGCTGGCTTATATTCTGCTCACTGTAGCTTTCGGCACGTTCATCCCAGTAATTATCTACACTATTCATAAATAAATTCCTCCCTAAACAAAAAACCACGAAAACAAAACATAGTCGTACAAACTATATCTTGCCTTCGTGGCACTTTAAAATTCTGTGTTATATTCATCCGCTTCGTACGGAAATTAATTATCTGTCGAAAATTTTAACATATTTACCAATTAGTGTCAATATAACAAGTGAACAAGAAATATTGTTTAAAATTTACATATGCAATGTCACATGTAATATGTAATATATGTATAGCTGTTATGTATTTTAAACATTAGACATATTAAATAGCATATGCTAAGCTTTAAACATACTAAAAATCAGCTGTTTTAAGTATTTAAACAACACCGTTATATATATTTACTTCAAAAACAGGAGGTTGATATTGTGGAGGATTATAAGTATTTAACAAAAAACATGCCGCCGGCAGAAATGCTTAAAGCCATTAAGGCCTTAAACGGAAAATGGCAGATGCTCACTCTCCTTGGCTGGAGTGTTGATGATATTGCTGATAAACCTGTAATTGCCATAGCCAATACATGCAGTGACATATGTCCGGGACATGTAAATTTAAGGCAGGTAGCCGATGCGGTAAAAAGCGGTATTATCCAAGCAGGCGGTATTCCTGCTGAATTTGGAACAATAGGTGTTTGCGATGTATCACAAAACGGATATGTTCTTCCAACAAGAGATGTTATCTGCGACAGCATAGAGCTGATGGCAGGTGCTCATGAATTTGACGGCTTAGTGCTTTTAGGTTCATGCGACAAAATAGTTCCGGGTATGCTTATGGCCGCCGCAAGATGCAACATACCTGCAATTATGGTTACAGGCGGGCCTTCATTAGGCGGACCGGCATTTAATGGACGGCCTAAAACAGAGAATACGGCGGCATACGAGGCATGGGGCATGTATCAGGCCGCAAAACTTTCATTAGAAGACGTACTGCGTGTTACAAAAACCGTTATGCCTACAATAGGCTCCTGCTCATATTACGGCACAGCAAACACAATGAGCTGTATAAGCGAGGCTTTAGGCCTTCAGATGCCTGACGGCGGCGCTACACCGGCAGTTTTTGCCGATAGGCTGCGTATAGCCAAAGCATCTGGTGTTCGTATAGTGGAAATGGTAAAAGAAAATATTAAGGCAAGAGACATACTCACATTTGAGTCACTGCAAAATGCCATAACCTTTTTAATGGCAACTGGCGGAAGCACAAACGCTGTACTTCATTTAACAGCCCTTGCCAATGAGCTGGGCATTTCTTCTGATAAAATTATGGCCGAATTTGACAGGCTCAGCCGTGAAGTTCCCCAAATAGTACGCATTTATCCTGCGGGAACAGAGGATTATTTAATGGAAGATTTTCATGCTTCCGGCGGCGTTCCAAGGGTAATGGAATATTTAAAAGACATATTAAATTTAGACGTACTTACATGCACCGGCAATTCACTTAGAGAAAATATAGAAAACCATATTTACTGGCAGTCAAAAGAAGTAAATGACGAAATAATACGCCCTCTTTCAAGACCGTTCCAAAAGGATTCGTTGGCTATATTATACGGTAATCTTGCACCGGATTCAGCTGTATGCAAACCGGCAGGGATTCCGGAGCATATGCGGTGCTTTACGGGCACAGCCGTATGCTTTGACTGTGAAGAAGACGCCGCAGCAGCTGTATCAGAGCTTAAAATCAAGCCCGGAAGTGTTGTTATTATTCGCTACGGCGGACCTAAAGGCGAGCCAGGAATGAGAGAAATGTGCAACGTGCTTAAATTTATGATAGGCCAGGGTCTGGGCGATTCTGTGGCATTAATTACCGACGGGCGCTTTTCCGGCACAAATAACGGCTGTTTTGTAGGCCATATTTCTCCTGAAGCGGCAGAAGGCGGACCTTTGGCCTTTGTAAAAGACGGCGACCAGATACGAATTGATGTTGACAACAGAACAATAGACTTGCTTGTTGATGATGAAGAAATTCAGCGCCGCAAAAAGCAGTGGTCATATACACCTAAAAAAGTTTCAGGCTACATGGCAAGGTACAGAAAACTGGCATCAAGCGCAGGAAAAGGCGCTGTACTTAGCACTGATAAAATTTGAAATTTCTAAGTTTAAGGAGGTATATAATTATGATTCTTTCAATAGCTTCAATTCCTGATGAGCTTTTACATATGATAAATCAAAAGACCAACGAGGAAATTACTGTATGCGATTATAATACAAATAAAGCAGAAGCTTTAAAGCTTATACCGCAAGCTGAAATACTTATTACATGGGGTGCACCGGTAAACAACGGGTTATTTAACGAAATAGATGATTTTAATTTCAAATGGCTTTTTTCACTCAGCGTAGGGGTTGATAAAATGCCCTTTGACAGGCTTATTTCAAAAGGCACTACTGTTTCAAACATCAAGGGCGTGCTTAACTCAAACATAGCTGAGCAGGCGCTGGGTGTTATGATTTCATTCAGCAGAAATTTAAAAAAATCACTAATAAACCAGAAAAATAAATACTGGCAGAAACCTCTTGAAGTAAACGAGCTTACAGGCAAAACTCTTTGCATTGTTGGAACAGGAAGCATTGGCAGTGATATAGCAAAAAGAGCCAAAGCATTTGATATGAATATTGTAGGTGTTGATTTATTCCCAAGGGAAGTACCTAATTTTGATAAAGTATACCCAATGGACAGCCTTCATCAGGTTTTAGGCACTGCTGATTACTGCATTACAATGACACCTCTTACAAAGGAAACATATCACCTTATAGGAGAAAAAGAATTTGATGCCATGAAAGATTCCTGTATTTTCATGAACTATTCAAGAGGTGATGTAGTAGATGAAAATGCTTTAATTTCCGCACTTAAAGAAAACAAAATAGCCGGTGCCGGCCTTGACGTATTCCACACAGAGCCGCTTAATGAGGAAAATCCTTTGTGGGATATGGATAATGTAATTATAACTCCGCACTGTGCCGGTGACAGTCCTATGGTTTTACAAAGAGCCATGAAGCTTTTTGCAGACAGCCTTACTTTATACCGAAACGGTAAGCAGATACCTAATATTGTGGACTTGCACCGAGGATATTAATATAAATTTTTTTGCTGTATATAAAAATATTTATATAGAATAGGTTTATGTTTTTTTCAACTCTAATTATAATAGTAAATAATATTGTTTATTTCTATTACTGAAATTTGTATGTTTACGGGAGGAAAATATGAACATAGACAGTATTCAAATAGAATGTTTTTTAACGGCTGCAAAATACATGAATTTTTCAAAGGCTGCCGCTGAACTATATATTACGCAACCTGTTTTAAGCAGACGGATTTCAAAACTTGAGTTCGAAATAGGTGTTCCTTTATTTGACAGGAGCCAGAGAGTTCTTAAACTGACAAATGAAGGCGTCAAGCTGTATACTTTCTTTAGCTCTGTAAATTCACAGTTTAAAGAAGTTATGAAAGATATAGAGCGCGACAGCCATATTTTAAACAGAAAAATAAGTATAGGTATGTGCGAAGGCCTTGATTTGTCTTTATATTTAACTAAAATATGCACAGAATTTAAAAAAATCAATCCAACAGCTGAATTGGAGTTTGACTCCGTACCTGTTGACATACTTATTGACAAGTTTAAGCAGGGCTATTACAGCATTATATTAATATTCTCAAATACAATTGAGTTTTATAAAGCCAATGGTGTAATAAGCAAAATAAACATAAATGAATTTATTGAGGCTAATAAATGTGTTGTATTTTCAAAAAACAACCCTTTAAGCGGAAATAAAAAACTAAGCCTTTCTGATTTCGGAAATCAAACCCTATACTGTCTTAAAAAAGAACATGTACCGCAAAAAGTTCTTACCCACAGCGATTTACTTGCGCAGTATAAAATCAATCCAAAAATCCAGTTTTTATCCAGTTTAGATGCCATAACTATGGCACTTCAAATGGGAGAAGGCTACACAATATCGGATAACCACGAAAGAATATTGAACAATAAAGACATACAGTATTTTAATTTAAAAGAGAAACAGTCTATTAGCATTGTAAGCAGAGAAAATCCGCCGCTTTTAATATCACAGTTTTTATCTTTATGTAAAAACATCAGTACTAAATAAAATTCTTTGCTTAGGCAGTTTAATTTCTAATCCGGATTTTAACAATCACAACCGGGGATTTCCCGTTAATATATTAAATAAATTTGCTCATAAACAAAAACCGGGGATTTTCCCCGGTCCTTTTATTTTATCTAACAATATTTTAAACAGTACTGCATATAATCAAAAACAAAAAATAAAAGCCTTTGATTTATCAAAGGCTTTTTAATGGAGATGAGGGGAATCGAACCCCTGTCCGAAAACCCCGCCGCAAGGACTTCTCCCATCACATCCTGTGTTTTAACATTCCCTCGTTTTACCGCCCAAAGGCAGGCTGCAAACCTTGGTAGCTTCATAAATCTTTTTCCGCCTCAAAGCTTTGGCGAAAAAGTTGGCCGCATGCATGACGCCGGTTACTTCAACTGCGGTAGATTAAAGGCCGACGGGCAGCGCTTAGGCTGCCTGTAAAGTATAATCTTTGTCGTTTATTTTTTAAAATTCCCATGATTTTAACGCAGCTCATCGGTTCTGCGGATGGCTATCCCTGTTTTTGGAACTCCCGTCGAAACCATTACATCCCCTTATTACAGAGTAAGGTTTCTTACCTTAAACTCCTTTTCTGCCTGACGTCTTTGGTCGTTTTTAGCTATTGTTTCACGCTTATCATAGAGCTTTTTACCTTTTGCAATACCTATGTCAACCTTAACCAGACTTTTATAAAAGTAAACCTTTAAAGGCACTACTGTATAGCCAGCCTGGGAAACGGCATTGGCTATTTTAGCTATCTCCTTTTTATGCAGAAGAAGCCGCCTTGTCCTTAAAGGGTCTTTATTAAATATATTGCCCTGCTCATATGGGCTTATATGCATGCTGTAAATAAGCGCCTCGCCGTTTTCAATGCGTATAAAGCTTTCTTTAAGTGAGCATTTACCGGCACGCATACTTTTAACCTCTGTACCGGAAAGGGATATTCCGGCTTGGTAAGTTTCTTCAATAAAGTAATCGTGATATGCCTTTTTATTTTGGGCTATCAGTTTACCGCTGTTTTCTTTAGCCACAATACCACCTCCAGTTATTACAGTGTATCATAATTAATAAAAAAATCAAGTTACGATTAGATTACAATTTATTGCAAATCAAATTAAAATCCGGCAAAATTAATCTTTTTAACAAAATTCCGGCGCCGCCAAAGCGCCGGAGGAATACTTTTTATTCTACTTCGTAAAGTTTTTCTATTGTTTTAATAAGTAAATAAAGCCTATCGTTCCACGGTGTAGGAACGTTATATTTTTTGCCAAGCTCTATCATAGTACCGGCAAAATAGTCAACTTCCGTTCTGCGTTTTGATACAACATCCTGAAGCATTGATGTCATGCCGTCCGGGTCGGAGTCTGCCATACCGGTTATATGCTCATTGGCGTCAGATGTGGTAATGTTTATGCCCATTTTATTTGCAAGTGTTATAACTTCACCCATTACCTGACGCAAAGCATTGTTAAGCTCCGGTATTTTAACAAATCCACCATAGCCTGAGCGGGTTACTGCTGAAAGCTGGTTTACACCTACATTTACCATAAATTTATACCACAGCGCTCTCATCATATCCTGCGGCACTTCGCTGTCAATTCCGGCTTTATCAAAAATATCTTTTACTGCCTTAACCTCGGGGCTTATAACGGTATTATCGGCATTGCCGAATTGTATCTGGCCTTCATATGAGCAGTATATGCCGCCGGTTTTGTCTCTTTCGGCATCAGTCTTACAAAGACCATAAAGCACTGTATTTTCCGGATAAAAAGCTTTTATTCTGTCCCTTGCTGATACGCCGTTTATTATTGTAAGTAATATTGTATCTTTATATACAATATTTTTTACGTCTTTTATAGCCTGTTCCAGCTGATAATTCTTTACAGTAAATATAACTAAATCGGCTTTCCAGTTATTGTCATTAGGGTCTATTACATTTGGCGTTATATGCTCACCGTTTATCATTTGGCCGTTTTGGCGCAGTTTTTCGCCCCTGCTGCCGCCGGCTACAACGGCAAAGCTTTCGGTTGTTTTAATCAGGTGTCTTGCAAAAACAGTGCCTATTGCGCCTAAGCCTACCATTGCCACATTTTTAATTTCCACAGTGCCTGCCCCCTTTCGGCTTTTTGTTTTAATAAAGGCTCTCTATAGTTTTAATAAGTAAATACATTCTATCATTCCATGGTGTAGGAACGCCTGCTTCTTTGCCGAATTTAATAACTGTTCCGGCAAAATAGTCAACCTCAGTATGGCGTTTTGCCTCAACATCCTGAAGCATTGAAGTTTTGCCTGCCGGGTCAAATGTAGCAAGTTTCTTTTCGTAAGCATAGGCATCTTCTTCCGTTAAATTAATGCCTTTTTTATTGGCAAGCGTTATAACCTCAGTCATTACCTGATGCATGGCATTATTAAGCTCTGGCACTGTAAGAAAGCTTCCGTAGCCGCAGCCTGTTATAGCTGAAAGCTGGTTTGTGCTTACGTTTATCATAAATTTATTCCAAATTGTTCTTATCATATCCGGGAATACTTCGTTTCCTATTCCTGCCTTATCAAAAAGGTCTTTTACAGCCTTAACCTGAGGGCTTATAACAGTGTTGTCAGCCTCGCCGAACTGTATTGTGCCTTCGCACTTACATTTTATGCCTTCATCGTTTCTAACGGCGTCTATACCCATGCCTATTCCATAAAGAACGGTATTGTTTGGGTAAGCCTCTTTAATTTCGTCTCTTGCAGTTACGCCATTAAGAACTGTTAAAAAAATTGTGTTTTCTGTAACTATATTTTTTACATCTTTAAGGGCTTGCTGTAAATGATAGTTTTTTACTGTAAATATAATCAAATCCGCCTTATAGTCAGTGCTTTCAGGCTCTGCAACTCTTGGTTTAACTTCCTCGCCGTTTACTATAACTCCTTTGGAGCGTATTCTTTCGGCTCTGCTTCCGCCGGCTATAACTACAAAATCATCGCCTATGCTTTTTATAAGATTTTTAGCATATACACAGCCTATAGCACCAAAGCCCACAAGAGCCGCATTTTTAATCTCCATTTATTTCCCCTCCGTTTTCACATTCCGCATCGTCTTTATCTACAAACAAAAAGTCAACCGTTCTTGCCTGAGTGTCTGCCCTAAGCACCTGAACCCTTACTTCATCGCCTAAGCGGTAAATTCTGCCTGTTTTCTTTCCTACAACACGCATTTTATCTTCTTCGTACTCATAAAAATCGTCTTCAAGCTCGTTTAAAGGCACCATACCCTCAACAGTGTTGTTAAGCTCTACATAAACTCCCCAGCTTGTAACGCCAGATATAATGCCGTCGTATTCCTCTCCAATACGCTCAGCCATATATTCAGCCATTTTAAGCTTATCTGTTTCTCTTTCAGCATCATCGGCTGTTCTTTCAGCAACAGAACAGTGATAAGCCGCCTCTGAAAGGAAGCTTTCATAATGATGTATTCTCTCAGATGAAAGCTGGCCTTCTATAATCTCTTTTATAATCCTGTGTATCTGTAAATCAGGATAACGCCTTATAGGCGATGTGAAATGGCAGTAATACTGCGCCGCCAAGCCAAAATGGCCTATATTTTCTGCCTGATACTTTGCCTGCTTCATGCTTCTTAAAACCATACGGCTTATAATATGCTCCTGAGGTGTACCGCTTACTTTTTCTATAAGTCTTTGAATTTCTTTAGGGTGTATGTCCCCTTTTCCCTTTATTCTGTAGCCGAAAGCAGAAATAAGCTTTTTAAGACCTTCCATTTTTTCCTCATCAGGCTGGTCGTGGTTACGGAAAACAAAAGGCACACCCTGCCAATAGTAATCCTCTGCTATTGTTTCGTTGCAAACAAGCATAAATTCCTCTATAAGGTTTGTGGCAAGGTTCTTTTCATAAGGACCTATAGCCAGAACCTTTCCGTTTTCGTCAAGTGTTATTTTAGACTCAGGAAAATCGAAGTTAACCGAGCCCCTGCGCTGTCTTTTATGGTTTAAAATCTGCCTTAAATCGTTCATGTCCTCAAGCATAGGCACAAATTCTGCGTATTCTTCCATTTGTTCCTTGTCGTGATGTTCTATTACTTTATTAACTTTTGTATATGTCATACGGCAGGATGAATGTATAACCGACTCTACAACGCGATGGTTTACTACATTTCCGTCGTGGTCTATCTCCATAATACAGCTTAAAGTCAGGCGGTCGCAGTCCGGATTAAGTGAGCATATACCGTTTGAAAGCCTGTGGGGTATCATAGGTATAACCCTGTCTACCAGATAAACGCTTGTGCCTCTTTTATAGGCTTCCTTATCCAGCGGAGAGCCTTCTGTTACATAGTGGCTTACATCGGCTATATGAACGCCTAACTGATAATGCCCGTTTTCAAGTATTTCAAGGCTTACGGCGTCGTCAAAGTCTTTGGAGTCATCTCCGTCTATTGTAACAGTTACAAGCTTTCTTAAATCTTCTCTGCCTTCAATTTCCGCCTCTGTAATATCCTCAGGCATATTTTCAGTCTGCTCATAAACATCTTCCGGATAGTCAACAGGCAGGTTAAACTGGCGTATAACCGAAAGTATATCAACACCTGGGTCATCTTTATGGCCTAATATCTCTATAATTTCGCCTTCGGCGCACTTATTCGGCGAAGGACGTTTTGTAATGTTTACAACTACCTTGCTTCCTGTAACGGCGCCTTTAGTGGAGCCCTTAGGAATGAAAATATCGTTTATTTTTTTATCATCACATACAACAAAGCCAAAGCCTCTGCCTTCGTCGAATGTACCTACAATGCCTTCCCTTTTTTGAGAAAGTATTTTAACAACTTCGCCTACAGGGCGTCTGCCGCCAAATGCTGGCTCAGTTATACGCACAAGAACCTTATCTTTATTCATGGCATTAAGAGAACTCTCTGGCGGAATATATATATCATTATCATTGCTGTCTTCAAGCCTAGCAAAGCCAAAGCCTTTGGCATTTGACATAAAAATTGCAGGGAAAAGATTAACCGATTTTGTTGAAACTATTTTGCCTTTTCTTGTTTCGTAAACCTCACCGGAAGATATAAGAGAGTCTATAACCGCCTCAAAATCGTCCTGGTCTTCCTTAGGCACCTGAAGCATTATGCGCATTTCGCCTCTTTTAAGCGGCACATAATCCTGACTGCTTATAAATTCCTTAATACGTTTTTTTCTTTCAAGAAGTTTTTCATCAAATTCCATAAACGCCGCCGCCTTTCCGATACGAAAGTAATCAATATTATTATAACAAATAACCAATAAAATAAAAACAAAAAAATGTTATATAATCCTTTAAATACCGCTGTATAAATGATAAAATTTACAGTGAGGTGATTAAATATGAAACCATTAGTAGGTATTATAATGGGCAGTGATTCCGACCTTCCCGTTATGAGTGAGGCGGCAAAACTCCTTGACAAGCTGGAAATTCCTTATGAGCTTACAGTTATTTCAGCTCACAGAACACCGGATAGAATGTATGAATATGCTCACAAAGCGCATGAGCGCGGTATTAAAGTAATTATAGCCGGTGCAGGCGGTGCGGCGCATCTTCCAGGCATGACAGCGGCTATGACAAGCGTACCTGTTATAGGCGTGCCTGTTAAAACATCAACATTAAGCGGCGTTGATTCACTTTATTCAATCTGCCAGATGCCGCCGGGAATACCTGTTGCAACTGTTGCCATTAACGGTGCACAGAACGCCGGAATACTTGCGGCACAGATTTTAGGCGCTTCAGATGAAAACATATACAACAAAGTACAGGACTTTAAAAAAGGTCTTGAGGATATGGTGCTTAAAAAAGCTGAAAAGCTTGAGGAAATTAAGTATGCCGCTTATATTGAAGGCATGAAAAAATAAATACATAACTTAGAATAAAGCCTATTTTTAAGGCTTTATTTTTTTGCACCGTTGACAAAACTTTTAGCGGCGCATATTATATAAACAACTTGATTTTCGGAGGCCGAAATGAACGATTATATAACCACTTATTCAAAAAAGCATATAAATCCTCTGAAGCCTGATATTCAGGATATAGACATTAAAGATATTGCCCATGCTTTATCACTTTCAGTAAGGGCAAACGGACATTTTCCAGAGTTTTACTCAGTTTGCCAGCATTCAATCCACTGCTGTGAAGAAGCCCTCTGCCGGGATTTAGACAAAAAAACGGCTCTCTTGTGCCTTCTTCATGACGGCAGTGAAGCCTATATTGCCGATATAATTCGGCCAGTTAAAAAGCATATTCCTCAGTACATGGATATTGAAAAAACCATACAAAATGCCGTTTATGAAAAGTACTCCGGCTCTCTTCCAAAGGAAAACGAATTAAAGCAGGTTAAAGAAATAGACGACGCCCTTTTGTATCATGAATTTCTCCATTTTACCGGTGAAAAATTATTCGACAGCGAACCCATTATTAAATCAAATCCGGATTTTTCATTTGTGCCTTTTTCTCAGGCTGAGAAAAAATTTATGGCGCTTTTTAAAATTTTAAAATGAAACAAACAATAAACAAACGGCACGAATTTCAGTTAATTTCGTACCGTTTTATTTTAAGAATATTTTTTTATAATACGGATATCTCTGCCGAAAAACTTCATTACCTTATATTCACCTATTATTCTTGACGTAATTCTTTCGGAATACAAATCCTGAAGCTCCTTTACAGAAAGGTTAGTTGATATAATTACCGGCTTTTTATTAATCAGCCTTGTATTTAAAATATCAAAAAGCTCTGAAGAAGTAAAAGATGTATTAAACTCCGTTCCCAAATCATCTATTATAAGCAAATCCACTGACTGCAAATCATCGGAAAATCCTGTTTGGCTTTCTTCCTCCTGAGAGCGGTTAAAACGCTCTTTTTCTATTGTTTTAAAAAGCTGCGGAGCTGTTGTATAAAAAACAGTATAGCCCTTATCCAGTATTTCCCTTGCTATACAGCTGCACAGAAAAGTTTTGCCAAGACCCGGACCGCCGTAAAAAAGCAGGTTATCCTTCTTTTTGGCGAAATTTTTAGTAAACTCAAGGCATACACTCAGTATAATCTGCATATTTTCCTTTGGTGACATTGCACCGCTTTGTTCCGGCTGACTGCTGTAATAATTTATATCGAAATTATCAAAATTCTCATTAGCCGTTATCTCACGCATATTTGAGCTGCTGTAGGCCATTTCCACAACTTTCTGTGTAAAGCAGGAACATTCCCTCTGACCTATAAATCCTCTATCTTGGCATTTCTCACATTTATAAGCTATATTAAGGCAGTCCGGTTCAAAGCCTGCGCTTTTTATTATCTGTTTTTTCTCAGCGTTAAGCTCTTCCATTTTAGCTTTCAGTTCCTGAATATCTTTGGCAGGCGATGCCGACTCAACGGCATTTTTAGCCGCCGTTATTCCTAAAATGGATATTTCGTTATCTATCTGGCGCACTCTTGGGCAGGCCGCATATACTTCTTCACGTTTCTGCCTGATATAAGACTGCTCCGCCGTTCTGAGTGAATCGAAATATTTAATTACCTGTTTATAAATTTCGCTTCTGTCGGGCATTTAGCTGCTCCTTTCTGATTTAAGCCTTTGAATTTCAAGCTTTTCAATTTCATCATAATCATATTCTCTCTGGCTGTAGTTTGTAAATTTATTTCCGGCGCGGTTTGTGCTCTGCTTAGGCATATCCGGAATAGTTTGTGTCTGTTTTTTGCTTTCGGCAAAAATTTTGTCAATCTTTTCCACATCGCTTAATGTTTTTGCCCCTGACTTATGCCATGAAAGAAGTATTTTATCGGCATAGTTAAACGACGGTTTGCCTATAGCCATAACTGTTCTTGAACATGCAAGCTCTATAATATCAAGAGGCATTTTATAGTCATCAGTCCATTTTTTAATATATTCAATTTCACTTTCAACTGGCTCACGGCTGCTTTGACCCATAGCCTTCATAATCTGGCGGTAATCGCCATTATAAGCGTTTATACGGTCTTTTGCCGCCTCTATGGTATTTATTCCGCTTTCGCACCAGTCAATAGCTACACGCTCAATATAACGCATATTGCGGTGACCTCTTTCCACACAAAAATCCAGAAGAAGGCCTATTACTTCCATTTTAAGTCCCAGCCAGTGATAAAGGGAAAAAACCGATGACAAATCACTATAAGTCATCAATCTTTTAAGCTTTGACTGTGCCATTTCAAAAAGAGCCTTTACATCGGCATTTTTATCGGCGTACATATCCAGCTCCTCCGGAGCATAGTGCGGCTGCATGTCATTTACAATATATCTTTTCCGGGTTTTAATATTTTTGCAGGAACTTTGAATCAAAACGTCACTGTTTTGAAAATTATTTACAGTCTTAAAGCTTTCTTCGTTAAGCTCGCCCAGGCCTCTGTCCTGCCAATACATAAAAGCCGCCCTTACATCGCTTTGAGAAATATTAAGTGCCGCTGACACGGTTTTAATATCACACTGATTTTCCAAAGACAGAGCATAAATATATATAACTGTATAAACCGCCGGAGCATTAGGCATTATGTTTTTCACAAACTCCTTGCTGAGTTTAACAGACTCATTATTTTCAGACTCCATTTATTAACCACCTCAAAACCTGTTTAACAACAACTACAGCTATTTTATCATAAATGCCTGTCTAAATCAAAGCACAGCAGCATTTACCCACTGTTTTTAGTTTTTTCTCGTCAGTTTTCCACTGTTTTTTATAGTTATAAACACAGGCAGATTTATACATACCAAAAAAGAGCACCTTTATAAGGTGCTCCTTAACAACATAGATACTGCAATTAATAGTTTTCAGCTTTAATTTCAAAGAATGCCTTTGGATGTGCACATACAGGGCAAACTTCCGGAGCCTGCTTGCCAATAACGATATGGCCGCAGTTTCTGCATTTCCAGATTCTGTCGCCGTCTCTTGAAAATACAAGTCCACCTTCGATATTTTCAATAAGCTTTCTGTATCTTTCCTCATGCTCTTTTTCAATGGCAGCTACACCATCAAAAAGGAAAGCTATATGGTCAAAGCCTTCTTCTCTTGCCTCTTCAGCCATTTTTTTATACATGTCTGTCCATTCATAGTTCTCACCTGCCGCAGCGTCTTTAAGGTTTGTAACTGTGTCCTGAATTTCGCCGCCGCATAAAAGCTTGAACCATAATTTAGCATGCTCTTTTTCGTTGTTTGCTGTTTCCTCGAATAAAGCTGCTATCTGCTCATAACCGTCTTTTTTAGCCTTGCTGGCATAGTATGAGTATTTGTTTCTTGCCTGAGATTCCCCAGCAAATGCTGCCCAAAGATTAGCTTCTGTCTTTGATCCTTTAAGTTCCATTTTTTAGCCTCCTTTTAATTCTTATTCATCTTTGTTGCGCCATCTGTGATTAACATAATATACTAATAAGCTTAATACCAGTACGGCAAAAAGCACAACAACAACTGTAGTAGCGTCTTTAAGTGCTATAAATATAGCCACAAGACCGCATAAAACGCTTATTCCATAAAGAATTATAACCGCCTGCTTCTGTGAAAAGCCGTGGTCTAATAATTTATGATGAAGATGTCCTCTGTCGGCCTGCATTATAGGCTGGTGTTTAGCTGCACGGCGTGTCATAGCAAAAAGTGTGTCGAATATAGGGAACCCAACAGAAAGCACGCTTACCATAAGTGCAATCATAGCATATCCCTTAAACACTCCAAGTATACTTGTAACAGCCAAAGTATAGCCTAAAAATGTTGCTCCCGTATCACCCATAAAAATCTCTGCCGGATTAAAGTTTCTCGGCAAAAATCCAAGGCATGAGCCTGCAAGAGCCGCCGTTAGCACAACTGCCGTTTCATCACCTGTAAGTATGCACAAAACCATAACGCATATTGCTGCAATAGACGATACACCAGCTGCAAGGCCGTCAAGACCGTCTATTAAGTTAACGGCATTTGTAAGGCCTACAATCCAGATTACAGTAATAGGTATGCTGAGTTTTAAAAGTGCATAAGTAACCGGCCACAAAACAACATGTATTCTTACTCCAAATATCACTGGTATTAACGCCGCTATTATCTGTACAGCAAACTTTAGCTTAGCAGGAAGGTTTTTAACATCATCCACCATTCCCAGTACAACTATTACCGTTGCACCTATAAAAAAGCCTACAAGCTTTCTTACATCTGAATACTCAACAAAATTATACAGCAAAAGCACTGTAGCCATAAACCCCACAACAATGGCTATTCCGCCCATTCTTGGCATAGGTTTATTATGCATGCCTCTTTTTTTAGGCATATCAATAGCCCCAAGCTTTATTGACAGCTTTTTAGCTACCGGCGTCATAACATTAGATATAGCAAATGCTGTGGAAAAAGCCGCAATATATAAAACCCAATCGTGAACCGAAAGTAACCTCTCCCAAATTATTTAGTGCCGAACATTCTGTCACCGGCATCGCCTAAGCCTGGCACTATATACCCTTTTTCGTTTAACATGGTGTCATAGGCCGCTGCGTATATATCAACATCATCAAAAGATGACTGAACTGTTTTAACTCCGTTTGGCGCTGCAAGAACGCAAATTACAGTTATGTCTTTTGCCCCGCGTTCCTTTAAAAACTCAACAGCCGCTTCTGCTGTTTTGCCTGTAGCCAGCATAGGGTCTAAAACAAAAACCTTAGTATTTTCAATATCCTTAGGTACTTTACAGTAATATTCAACAGGTGTAAGTGTTTCCGGGTCTCTGTAAAGGCCTATATGCCCTACCTTTGCCGCAGGAAGTATACTGTGAACACCGTCTACCATACCAAGTCCGGCTCTTAAAATAGGCACAATTACTATATCCTGCTTAATTTTACTGCATTTTGCCTCGGCAATAGGTGTCTGCACAGTGGTTTCCACAGTAGGAAGTTCACGGGTAGCCTCATATGTAAGCAGCATCGCCACCTCACTTATAAGCTCTTTAAACTCTTTTGTGCTTGTGTTCTCATCCCTAAGCATTGCTATTTTATGCTTCATAAGCGGGTGCTCAGATATAAAAAGTTTGCCCATTTTACAGCCTCCTCAGTCTTCTATCTGTTTAATACGGCGGATATGCCTTTCATCATTAGAAAATTCTGTATTAAGGAAATTCTTAACTATCTCAACTGCAAGACCAGGGCCTACAACCCTTGCGCCCATAGCCATCATATTTGCATCATTATGCTCCCTTGTTGCCTTAGCTGAAAAGCAGTCGTGGCAAAGTGCACATCTAATGCCTTTTATTTTGTTTGCTGTAATTGAAATACCTATTCCTGTACCGCAAATAAGTATTCCTTTATCACACTCACCGCTTGCTACAGCGTTAGCCGCAAGCTTTGCGTAAACAGGATAATCACAGCTTTCTTCAGAGAAAGTTCCGAAATTTTTATACTCAATACCTTCTTTTTCAAGGTATTTAATTACCTCCTTCATAAGCGGATAACCGCCGTGGTCACAGCCTAAAGCTATCATATTTGTCCTCCCAAAGCAGCATAAAATAATTAAATTTTCATTAAATAATTTTAACTCTACACAATCAATATACCATTTATTCAGTTAAATATCAACTAAAACAGACCAAACAGCAGATTAAGCCTCTATGAATTTATGACCTGCCGCCTTTTTTAGTCTGTTCATTACAGCCATACCCTCTCCGCTCTCTTCAAATACTTCCGAGTATACTTTATCAGTCTTTAATTCATCAAACTCTCTTAAAATGTCAAAAAGCCTTGCCCCGACTGTTTGTATGTCATCACCGGCTTTTAAAACAACATCCGCTCTGTATTTATCCGCGTTTCTGGTACGGCAGAGCACTCCTGTTTTAAAGCCGTTTTGGCTGTCACTATCGCAGAGAGTATTTATTTTATCTATTACATTCTTTTCATCACCTGAAACAAGGGCAACCTCTGCATCCGGCGAGTAATGCTTATACTTCATCCCCGGCGCCTTTGGCTTCTGGTCTTTGGAGAGCATTTTATAAACGGCCGGGTCAACTGAAATTTCGCCTATTACTCTTTCCAGCATTTCCTTTGTTACAGCTCCCGGACGCAAAAGGGCAGGGATATCCCCTGTAACATCTATTATCGTGGACTCAAGACCTACATCACATTTTCCCCCGTCTACAATCATGTCTATCTTGCCGTTCATGTCGTGAAAAACATGCTCCGCCTTTGTAGGTGAAGGCTTGCCGCTGGTATTGGCGCTGGGCGCCGCCACAGGCACACCTGCCGCATTTATTATAAGGCGAGAAATTTTATTAGACGGAAATCTGACAGCCACTGTTTTAAGTCCGCCTGAAACAGAGTCCGGCACTATTTCCTTTTTTTTAAACACAATAGTAACAGGTCCCGGCCAAAAAGCGTCTATTACCTTTTGCGCTTTTTCCGGCACCTCTGATACTATGCTGTTAAGCTGGCTTATATTGCCTATATGCAGTATAAGCGGATTGTCAGAAGGGCGGCCTTTTGCCTCATATATCTTTCTGCATGCCTCAGCATTAAGGCCGTTTGCCCCAAGGCCGTAAACTGTTTCTGTAGGAAAAGCCACAAGACCTCCCTTTTGAAGAATTCCCGCGGCTTTTTCAATAATTTCGTTATTTATATTTTCGGCATCTAATTTTTCAAAATCAGTTATCATAAATTTGCACCACAGCATTTTTTATACTTCTTGCCGCTTCCGCAAGGACAAGGGTCGTTTCTGCCTACTTTTTTGCCTTTAACTACTGTACGGCTGTTTCTCTGTTCTGCGTAAAGAGCTTTCTGTTTTGTTTCGTCAAATATATTATCCCACTGTTTAAGTGTGTAAAGATGCTCAGCCTTATACTCAACCATTTTTTTGTAAAGCTTTTCAAAATCAATTACTAAATCAATCTGAGAGTTCTCATCAAGTTTCTTAACATCGTATTTTTCAGGAAGTATATCATTTATTCCGTCTACAAAAGCTATTACATACTCGGCAGACATATTGAATTTTTCGCCAAGCTCGGTAACAGTACCGCTTAAATTTGTAACTTTATTTTCAAGTATATATTCATAAACTTTCTGCTCCGCCGGAAGGTATACATCCCAAACAGCATCTATGCTTCTTCCTTCCTTAGTAAAAGCCTTTGCAAGCCAGTCTTCATAAATACTCATTTGTTCATTCTCTCCTTTAAATCTGTAAAGTATGGTATATAGTTTTATAAATAAGCTTTACTCAGAATAATAATATATTATTTGGTTTTATGC
The DNA here is from genome assembly GCA_944380455.1 of uncultured Clostridia bacterium. Taxonomy (GTDB): domain Bacteria; phylum Bacillota; class Clostridia; order Lachnospirales; family Anaerotignaceae; genus Neoanaerotignum_A. Next base: position 10,759 of record CALWHR010000047.1, on the reverse strand, counting down.
AATAACAAACTTTAAATCCTCCTGCATGTTTATATAAATGTGTTTGTCTTCCACGTTTTCATCACGCGGTATAACTATTACCTCAACAGGTGTTTTAATATCATGCAGTACCTTGTCGGCAGCTTTTCTTAGTTCGTTTATGTTGTTAACATCCTTAACAGGAGGCTGACCCATTACTACTTTTGTTATATGCCTTTGAGCTATAAATTTGGCAACACAAAGTGATATATCCTCATCGCAGTAAAAATGGATGCTTCCGCCTTTTGAGCTGCCGTACTGGCAAAGTCTGCTCATCATAGCCGGTGTGTCACTGTTGTTAAATATACTGTCACCGCGCTGAACATGCAGGATATGGAACTCAGCACCAATTTCTTCGGCAAGAAGTGCCGCTTTATCTATAAGTCTTTCGGAATTAAGCTGTGATGTAATACATACAAGTACTTTTTCCGATTTATCTTCTTTTATACTATTTACAGCGTCATTATACATTTTCATGCCTCCTTTTATCAACATTGTATATATACACTGCGGTATTCCGCCTGATGACTATATAATACAATATAAAATTGTAAATTTTATGAAGTTTTATTTAACATTTGGCAAAATTAAAAATTTCTCATAAAACTTACCGAAAGCCTGAAACATATTAAAAGGCCGTTTAAAACGGCCTTAATTTTAATTTATTTATTCTGGTACTGGATTGCAGAAGCTATAAAGTCTTTAAAAAGCGGATGAGGTCTGTTTGGTCTTGATTTAAACTCTGGATGGAACTGCACACCAACAAACCAAGGGTGGTCGTGTACTTCAACAATTTCAACCAGCTTTTCATTTGGTGAAATTCCTGTTACACTCATACCTGCTTCTATAAGCTCTTTTCTGTATACGTTGTTATACTCATATCTGTGTCTGTGGCGCTCATATATAAGCTCCTGGCCGTATGCCTTATAAGCAAATGAATCCTCTAAAAGCTTACATGGATATGCTCCTAAACGCATTGTTCCGCCCATGTCCTCAATATCCTTCTGCTCAGGCATAAGGTCTATAACAGGGTGAGTTGTATCCGGGTGAACCTCTGCTGTGAAAGCGTCTGCATAACCAAGTACATTTCTTGCATACTCTATAACGGCACACTGCATGCCAAGGCAGATACCGAAGAACGGTACTTTGTTTTCTCTTGCATATTTAATGGCAGTTATTTTTCCTTCAAGGCCTCTGTCGCCGAATCCGCCCGGAACAAGTATACCGGCTGAATCTTTAAGAACCTCTTTGGCATTTTCCTCCGTAAGATGCTCAGCATTAACCCACTGAATTTCTACATTAACACCGTTATGTATTCCGGCATGGTGCAGTGACTCAACAACTGAAAGATATGCGTCGTGCAGCTCTACATACTTACCTACAAGTGCAATATTAACGCTTCCGCTCATATTGCGCTCCATTTCAAGCATTTCAAGCCAGTCACTGAGGTCAGGCTTTGTATCAGCAATACCCAGTTTGCGGCATGCCGCTTTTGCAAGGCCTTCCTTTTCAAGCATAACCGGTATTTCATAAAGGCTGTCGGCATCCATATTCTGTATTATGCAGTCGTTTTCAACATTGCAGAAAAGCGAAAGCTTGTTTTTCATATCTGAACTTATCTCGTGCTCTGTACGGCAAACAATAATATCCGGCTGAATACCTATTGAAAGAAGCTCTTTTACAGAATGCTGTGTAGGTTTTGTTTTCATCTCGCCGCCCTTTGAAAGATACGGTATAAGTGTTACATGGATATAAAGACAGTTTTCCTTGCCTATCTCTCTTGAAACCTGTCTTATGGCCTCCATAAAAGGAGTGCTTTCAATATCGCCTACAGTGCCGCCAACTTCTGTGATAACAATATCAGGGTTATTCAGCTTGCTTGCTCTGTAAATTCTTTCTTTAATCTCGTTTGTAATGTGAGGGATTACCTGTACTGTAGCGCCAAGGTACTCGCCTTTTCTTTCTTTGTTAAGAACAGACCAGTAAACCTTGCCTGTAGTTGTATTGCTGTTTATGTTAAGGTTTTCGTCTATAAATCTTTCGTAATGACCTAAATCAAGGTCTGTTTCAGCGCCGTCTTCGGTAACAAAAACCTCACCGTGCTGGTATGGACTCATTGTGCCCGGGTCAACATTAATATACGGGTCAAACTTCTGTATTGTAACCTTGTAGCCTCTTGCCTTTAAAAGCCTGCCAAGGGAAGCAGCCGTAATGCCCTTGCCAAGACCAGAAACAACGCCTCCGGTAACAAATATATACTTAGTCTTCTGCATCTTAATCCCCCTAAATCGGTTTTAATATTATAACGGTATTTACATTAAAAAACTTGTTTTATACGAACACATATATTAAATAATATTAACACAATTTCGCGTTATCCGCAAGGCGGTTACAGTGTCAATATAAAAGAACCGGCTTAAAACAGCATCTGCCGGTTCTTGTTGTTTATGTTTATTACTCGTATTTAACTATCTCGGCTTTTTCTATAACCACATCTTCCGCAGGCTTGTCACTGTCATCTGTTTCAACTGCCGCAATAGCATCTACCACTTCCATGCCTTCTATTACCTGGCCAAAAACTGTATAGCCAAAATCAAGGTGCGGTGTTCCGCCAAGAGTATTATATTCCTCTTTAGCTTTATCTGAGTAGTTTACTCTTACTATTTTTCCGGTTGTTGAATCATACAGAATCTCGCTGTCACCATACTGGTTTACAACCTGGTCTATATAATCAAAATACCCGTCTTCAACTGCCGGTGACTGAACAATATAAAACTGACTTCCGTTTGTATCCATACCGCTGTTGGCATAAGCAAGTGCGCCTCTGAAGTGGTACATATCCCCGTTATATTCGTCCTCAAATTTACCGCCCCAAATGCTTTCTCCGCCTGTTCCGTCGCCGTTAGGGTCTCCGCCCTGAATCATAAAGCCGTTTATAACTCTGTGGAATGTAAGGCCGTCATAATATCCTTCGTTTATAAGACCTTTAAAATTCTCCACTGCCTTTGGAGCTTCCTCCGGGCAGAGTTTAATTTTAATTACGCCTTTGTTTGTTGTAAAAACAGCTATCTCCTCGCCTTTTTCCGGCTCTTCAAGCTGAGGGAAACTTGTTCCGTCTGTAAAAAGCTTTTCTTTAAGAGCGTCAAGCTCTGCCTGCGCTTCTTGTGATGTCTGCTCTGAAGAAGAAGCCTGCTCCTGTGAAGCAGATGATGTTTGCGACGTTGAGCCAGATGCAGATGAAGAACTTTCACCCGAAGAACATCCGCCAAGCATAATTGCGGCTATTGCTGCCGCACAAATAAATCTTTTCATTTATATCACACTCCAGTTATAATTTGTATCCACCCGATAAATTTTAATTACATACATCTTATTTGTCAAATTAATTTTGGCTTTCTTTTAACTGTATTGGCGTATTATATTCATTACGTTTTCAACACCGTTTGACACCGGACTTTTTTCCATGGCGTTTATAAGCCTATCTTTTGATAAATACAGCTCTTTTACAGCTTTTAAAAGGCTTTCAGGCGTCATATCCTCTTCTTTAAGCACAAGGGAATAACCCTGTTTTTCAAAGCTTTGGGCATTTAATATCTGGTCACCGCGGCTGGCTTTTGCTGAAAGAGGAATTAAAAGGGCAGGTTTTTTAAGTGCCAGAAATTCGGAAATAGCGTTTGACCCGGCACGGGATATGATTAAATCTGCGCAGGCCATTACATCAGGCAAATCCTCAGAAAGATATTCAAACTGCTTATATCCCTTTAAGTTTATGGATTTATCCACATTCCCTTTGCCGCAGATATGCACCAGGTTAAAATCTTTAGTTATTTCAGGCAGTATATATCTAAGCACCTTATTTATTTTCTGCGAACCAAGGCTTCCGCCCATCATCATTATAGCCGGTTTTTCATTATCAAAGCCGCAAAGCGCAAGGCCTTTTTCGGCACTGCCCTCAAAAAGCTCTTTTCTTATAGGCGTTCCGGTATGAACACCCTTTTTGCCTATATATTGAACTGTTTCCGGGAAAGTAGTGCATACTTTTTTTGCAAAAGGCATTGCTATTTTATTGGCAAGTCCCGGAGTCATGTCCGATTCATGGGCTATAACAGGCACGCCGTTAAATTTAGCACCTAAAACAACAGGCACAGCCACAAAACCGCCTTTTGAAAACACAATATCCGGTTTTAAGCGTTTTATAAGCTTTTTGGCCTCGGCAATACCCTTTACCACCTTAAACATATCTGTAAAGTTATCTTTAGACATATACCTTCTTAATTTGCCTGTTGAAACATAATGATACTCTACTCCTGTTTTTTCCACAAGGCCGCGCTCCATGCCGTTTTCTGTGCCTATATATATAATTTTATACCCGGCTTTTTTCAGCTCCGGTATAAGCGCCAGATTCGGTGTTACATGGCCCGCCGTACCGCCGCCTGTTAAAACTATGGTTTTCAAAAACAACATCTCCAGTCAGTAAATTCTTTACAGTAAATAATAACAGATATATCCTTTAAGCGCCATATTTAAAAAGCACTTTCATAATTTTTATTATATACACCAAGTATTAAATAAAAACGTAATTTTTCATTTTTTAAAATAACGGGAATATAATTTAAAAAACCGTTTTAATAAAAATGCAAATAAAAGGAGGATTTTAAATGTACCCTTATAATCCGCAAAGCGCCGAAGTAAAGGAAGAAAAAGGCATTATTTCTGCCCAGAATGATGCCGCCATGGCAGATAACAGCGACATAAGCCGTATTTTATACTTACTTGCAACAGCAATAAACGCCAAAGAAAAAGCCGCAGAAAAATATGCCGGAATACTTGATAACATTGATAATCCAAAAGACCGTGAAACCGCAAGAAGCATATATCTTGAGGAGCTCAGGGGCAAAAAGCTTCTTGAACAGATAAAAACCGAAATTGAAGAAGCATCTGCCGCTGAATATACCGAAAATACATCAGGGCCGGAAATCGAAAAAGACGAAACTTTCCCGCCGGAAACCACACACCCTCTTTCTGCCGCATTTAACGGCATGATAACAGCGGAAATAGAAAGTGCGCGGTTTTTCCGTGATTTGGCTTCTGTTTTAGAGCCGTATTACAGTGAGTATGCAGACACAGTATTATCCATTATGAATGATGACCAAAACCATGCCGTACTTGACACCATGCTTTACACCCAAAACATGTTCAGCGAGCAGAAAAACTGATGCATTTAACTTACTTATAACGCACTTATAACGCTTCCTTTCAAATGGTGTCCTTGATTATAAAAAAAGGCAGTGGTATAATTGAAGGTGTCGAAAAAGTCGACACCCTTTCGTCAAAGACTCATTTAATTTAAGTCTTTGACGAACAGACAGAAGTATAAACTATGAGTTCCATCGGCACAAGTGCCTTGAAACTCATGTTTTCCTCGTCGGAAATAAATTCCGACTGCGGATTCCACTTGGGAAACTCTTTGTTTCCCAAACCTTTCAGTTATATATAAATTGAAAAAATAAATTTACAGTATGTAATTTTATACAATTAATAACTTGTACCGCAAAAAGGAGGCATTTTAAAATGAGTGACTGCATATTCTGCAAAATAATTTCAGGTGATATACCTTCAGCCACAGTTTATGAAAACGATGAGTTTAAGGCAATATTAGACAGATTTCCTTCCAACAAAGGACATGTGCTTATAATGCCTAAAACACATGTAGCCAATATTTTCGAGATTGACCCGGATATGGCAGGAAGGCTTTTTAAGCTTGCCGCACAAATAGCGCCTGTTATGAAAGAAACATTCGGTTTTGAAAACATGAATGTCGTTCAGAACAATGGCCCTATAGCCGGACAGACAGTAAACCACTTCCATCTTCACCTTATACCGCGTTACGAAAACGACGGGGTAAACGTAAGCTGGAAACAGCTTGACCTTACAGACGGAGAGATTGAGGAAGTAAGGGCAAAGCTTGCCGGAAACATTAATATTTAACAAAAAACAGCTGGGATTAAGGTTTAAGCCTTTTCCCAGCCTTTTATTTTTGTATTCATTATTCGTTAAACTCGCCGTATTTTCTAAATCTCTTATATCTTTCTTCCAAAAGCTCATCTGTTGTTTTGGAGCAGAGATTTTTAAGCTCTTTTGTGAGTTCTTCTTTTATAATATCGGCCGTATACTGAAGGTTATTTTCAATGCCCTCTTCTGGCTCAGGTATTATTTTTTCTATAACCCCGTTTTGCAGAAGGTCTTTTGCCGTTATTTTCATCAATTCCGCCGCTTCAGCGCTTCTTGTAGGGTCACGCCACAATATGCTGGCAAAGCCCTCCGGAGAAAGCACGGCATACATTCCGTTTTCAAGCATCCAAACCCTGTCACCAGCCGCCATGGCAAGAGCGCCGCCTGAACCGCCTTCGCCTATAAATATGCTTATTACAGGTGTTTTAAGACCTGCTGATAAATAAAGGCATCTTGCTATAGCCTCGCCCTGGCCTCTTTCTTCTGCGCCCTTTCCAGGGTAAGCGCCTGATGTATTTATAAACTGAATAACAGGTCTGTGGAATTTTTCGGCCTGTTCCATAAGACGCATAACCTTTCTGTAGCCGTCCGGATTAGGTGAGCCGAATCTTCGCTCCACGTTATCCTTTACTGTATGGCCTTTTTGTATGCCCACTACAGTAACAGGCATATCGTTAAGCATAGCCAAACCGCCTACCATAGCCATATCATCTTCAAAATGCCTGTCGCCGTGAAGCTCAAAAAAGTCGGTAAATATGCTGTTTATAAACTCAAGAGATGACGGCCTTGCAACCATTCTTGATTTAGCTAAAATCTCAGAAGCATTACTCATTTTCAGCCGCCTCCTTTTCTTTTTTAATGCCATGAAGCTTAAACAAAGAGCTTAAAGCTTTTTTCATGTCTTTACGCTCAACAATAGCATCTACAAAGCCATGTTTAAGCTGGAACTCGGCGCTTTGGAAATCATCAGGAAGCTTTTCGTTTATAGTGCCCTCTATAACCCTTCTTCCGGCAAAGCCTATGGTTGCCTTAGGCTCGGCAAGTATAACATCGCCAAGATTTGCAAAGCTTGCGCTTACACCGCCTGTTGTCGGGTCTGTCATTACAGTAATGTATAAAAGTCCTGCATCGCTGTGGCATCTTACAGCCGCGCTTGTTTTAGCCATCTGCATAAGTGAAATTATGCCTTCCTGCATTCTTGCGCCGCCTGAAGCTGTAAATATAACAACAGGCAGACCTAATTCAGTTGATTTTTCAACAGCTCTTGTTATTTTCTCGCCTACAACAGAACCCATTGATGCCATCATAAAGTTGCTGTCCATTACAGCAACAACGGTTTTATAGCCGTCTATTTGGCATATGCCTGTTACAACACCTTCTTTAAGGCCGGTCTTTTCCTGCATTTTAGCTATAAGCTTGTCATAATCAGGATAGCCCATTGGGTTTTTAGATGTCATATTGGCATTGAGCTCCTCAAATGTGCCTTCATCGCATGTAATAGCAAGTCTATCCATAGCAGAAATACGGAAGTGTCCGCCGCACTTTGGACAAATTTTAAACTCGTCCATTTCTTTTTTATAAACAAGAGCACCGCAGAACCGGCATTTTACCCACATTCCGTCTGGAATAACAGGCTCTTCACGCTCTACAGGCTTTACGCTTTCTCCCTTTGAATCTGGAATTACCGTTCTGCCGATAGGTATATAGTTTTTCTTTTTAAAAAGCTTCATATTTAATCACCTTATTTAATAATTTCACGGGCGATAAATCCTGTATCGAACTGACCCTCCAGATATTTTTCGTTTGTAAGTATTTTTTCCTGGAACTCAATATTTGTGTCAACGCCCTCAATTACAAATTCATAAAGACAGCGGCGCATTTTTTCTATAGCCTCCTGTCTTGTATTGCCGTAGGTTATAACTTTGGCTATCATTGAGTCATAATACGGCAGTATAGAACAGCCGGCATATACTGCACTGTCTATTCTAACGCCTAAAGTACCGCCCGGTACAAGAAGGTAATCAACATTTCCCGGTGACGGCGCAAAGTTTTTATCCGGATTTTCGGCATTTATTCTGCACTCTATAGCATGGCCTGTAATTTTAACATCTTCCTGCTTAATATCAAGCTCAGCGCCTTCTGCTATTCTTATCTGCTCTTTTACTATATCTATGCCCGTAACCATTTCAGTTACAGGGTGCTCCACCTGTATTCTGGTGTTCATTTCCATAAAATAGAAATTGCCATCTCTGTCATAAAGGAACTCTATTGTTCCGGCACTTTTGTAGCCTACAGCTTTAGCCGCCTTAACAGCCGCCTCGCCCATAGCCTTTCTTGTTTCTTCCGAAAGCACAGGAGAAGGAGATTCTTCCAGAACCTTTTGGTTTCTTCTTTGAAGTGAGCAGTCCCTTTCGCCTAAATGAATAACATTTCCGTGCTCATCGCCTAAAATCTGTATCTCAATATGACGTGCGTTTTCTATTACTTTTTCCATATACATGGTATCGTCGCCAAAAGCGGCTTTTGTTTCTGTTTTAGCGCTTTCGTAGGCATTTTCCAGTTCTTCTTCGGAGCGAACTATTCTTATGCCCTTTCCGCCGCCGCCGGCTGAGGCCTTAACCATTACAGGATAGCCCAGTTTTGCGGCACACGCCTTAGCTTCGTCTATATTTGAAATTACGCCGTCGCTTCCCGGTATAACAGGTACACCAGCTTTTTTCATAAGCTCTCTGGCGTTGGATTTATTGCCCATAGCGTCTATAATTTCTGCATCAGGGCCTATAAATTTAATATTGCATTCAGCGCACATGCCAGCAAATATAGAGTTTTCAGCAAGAAAACCGAATCCCGGATGTATAGCCTGCGCCTTTGTGGCTACAGCAGCGCTTATTATGTTCTGCATATTAAGATAGCTCTCCTGAGCTTTAGCAGGGCCTATACATACGGCCTCATCCGCAAGCTGTGTATGAAGCGCGTCACGGTCAGGCTCGGAAAAAACGGCAACTGTGCTTATTCCCATTTCACGGCAGGCTCTTATTATTCTAACGGCGATTTCTCCCCTGTTAGCTATCAATACTTTTTGAAACACTTATAAGTCACCTCGTATTATCCAATAAGGAATGTAATTTCAGCCTCGCAGGCCTTTTTGCCGTCTACATAAGCTGTTCCCTTGCCTATACCGGCATTCATTTTAAGCTTTATAATTTCAACTTCTATTCTAAGAGTGTCACCCGGCACTACTTTTCTTCTGAATTTAGCCTTGTCTATACCGCCAAAGTACGCTGTTTTGCCTTTAAACTGGTCCATTGAAAGCACTGCAACAGCTCCGGCCTGAGCCATAGCCTCTACAATAAGCACTCCAGGCATTACAGGTTCCTGAGGGAAGTGACCCACAAAATACGGCTCGTTCATAGTTACGTTTTTAATAGCAACTATTTTTTCGCCCTCAACTATTTCCTCAACTCTGTCTATAAGCAGAAACGGCGGTCTGTGAGGAAGTATTTTCATAATTTCGTTTATATCCATCATATTAAAATACCCCCCCCTTATCCTATTCTGAATAACGGCTGGCCGTATTCCACAAGCTGCTCGTTCTGAACAAGAACCTCTTTAACCTCGCCGTCAAAGTCGCTTACTACCTCATTCATTATTTTCATTGCTTCGATAATGCAAAGTACATCGCCTTTTTTAACCTTAGCGCCAACAGGTGCATAAACAGGCTTGCCTGGGCCCGGACTTTCGTAAAATGTACCTACAAGGGGTGCCTTTACTATATTTCCGCTCTTATCTTCAGCAGGAGCACTTTCTGCCTTTACTTCTTCCTGAGAAGCAGGTATAACAGCTGGTGCAGATACATTCTGAACCGGAGCTGATGAAAGAGTTATTGTTTCAACCGGTACAGAAGGAGCGGCAGGTGCGCCTGTTTTGCTCATTTTTACATTGCAGTTATCAAGTGTAAGCTCAAAGTTTTTAAGGCTTGAAGAGTCTACTATTGATATAAGTTCTTTTACCTCATTAAAATTCATATTTTATCAGCCCTCCCATTTTTTAAAGCATAATACGGCGTTATGTCCGCCAAAGCCCAATGAGTTTGAAAGGGCATATTTAATTTCCATGCTTCTGCCTACATTAGGCACATAGTCAAGGTCGCATGCCTCGTCCGGTGTTTCGTAATTAATTGTAGGCGGAGCAAAGTTATCCTCTATAGCTTTAACACATACAATAGCCTCTATAGCTCCGGCTGCGCCTAAAAGATGGCCTGTCATTGATTTAGAGCTGCTAACGGCAACATTCTTTGCGTGCTCTCCAAAAGCAAGCTTAATAGCTGCTGTTTCGCCGCCGTCGTTGGCAGGTGTACTTGTTCCGTGAGCATTTATATAATCAACATCTTCCGGTTTAATTCCGGCTTCTTCAATAGCATATTTAATGGCTTTTGCAGCACCGCTTCCGTCTGGGCATGGGGCTGTTATATGGTAAGCATCACTTGATGAGCCATAGCCTACTATTTCGCCGTATATTTTAGCGCCTCTCTTAATAGCATGCTCCATTTCCTCAAGTATAAGTATTCCGGCGCCGTCACCCATTACAAAGCCGTCACGATTTTTATCAAAAGGTCTGTTTGCCTTTTTAGGGTCAGGATTTGTAGAAAGTGCTGTAAGGTTAGTAAAGCCCGCAACACCAATAGGTGTAATAGAAGCTTCCGCACCGCCGGCAATCATTATATCCTGAT
>CALWHR010000046.1 GCA_944380455.1 uncultured Clostridia bacterium | reverse complement strand
CTTCGTTCGGAAATAAGCTTTTCCTCATTTTTTTTTTTGTTCTTCCTGGTGAAATGCATACAGCAAATAAACCATCTTCTGCCCAACATTTGGTTGCCATCACAACTGCAGCCTTTGCCGCACAATACTCACTCCAAGTAGCATGAGTTTCAATCGCTGCAGCAGAACCTATATTTATAATTTCCAGATGAGGATTATATCTAAGAGCAGCCTCCGTACACCAAAATGGTCCTAACAAATTGACATCTATATGTTTTTTTGTTTTTTCAAAATCTGCATTTTTTATTGTTTGCGGAACCACATATCCCGCATTGTTAATTAATATATCGGGTCTGTATGCTTCCATAACCGCTTCAATGCTGTCCAGTACAGTAACATCCAATTCTATTCGGGATGGGGCATATACATCAAAATCCTCTTCTTCGAATACGGTTTTAATTGCTTTCGCTATATCACCGGTACCACCGGTTATCAAAACTTTCTTACTCATTTTTCCCTCCACTTTCGATATATAGTGACTTATATATCAATTCAATAATATCCAAATCTCCCGGATATGTCACCTTAAACAGATTTGAAGAGGTCTCAATTAAATACTGTCTTATGCCATGGTACTCATACATAACTCTGGTGTCATCTGTCATATCGTTGAATCTGCCGCTGCGATATGCTTCTAATAATAATTTATAATCAAAAGCCTGTGGCGTCAATAAGTCATAAAGTTCTTCTCGATTTATATATGTGCCATCTTTGTATATGACCGTATTGACAAGCGGCCGCACAAAAGATACAGAAGAATGCGTGTCAGTCAACAATTCTATAATTTGTTTTTCTGTAACCATTGGACGGGCTGATTCCACAATTATAACACGCTCTGTATATTCAGGTAATGCCTCTAATCCACATAAAACAGAACCTGTTCGTGTCTTCCCTCCAGGTATATCTTTACCAACAACAACAGTTCTGCTTTTATCGACAACAGCAATAGTTGTTTCATATGCATATCTCCACAAAGGCTTACCATGAAAAATAATATCTTGCTTAATTCCTTTGTAACGAGTTCCCTTACCAGCAGCAAGTATAATAGCACCAGTTTTCATAATTTATCGTTTATCCTTTCAGAGTTTTATTACATTATTGTCACTTATTAATTATATAATTTACAACACGCTCGGAAGCATTGCCATCATTTTCGGACCCAATTTTCTTTAAAAGTATTTCAACCCTTTTTTCATAATTGCTTTTATCAAAAGCATCCATACTTTGCAATAAATCTAAAAAACTTACAGATATCGGAAACGGGAGTTCCTCTATTTCCATGTAAAAACCTCTCTCTTTATCTCTGTAATTTTCTATATCCGGAAAATATAAAAAACATGGTTTTTTGGTCAGGGCAAAGTCAAACATACTTGAACTTGCGTCTGTAATTAAAATATCAGCACATGACAAATAATCAGACATATCATCATTCTGGTTGCCGTTAATAAATTTTCCCGGATATTTTTTTTCAAGAGATTCCCAGTCAACTAAATCGGCAACATGATAATGAAACCTCAGTATCATTACCCATTCACCGCCAAACTTTGATGATAATTTTTTAAAAAACAAATCAAAATCAATTTCTGAAAGTTGATTAATACCGCTTCTCAGTACATTTTTTCCTTCTACATCTTTTCCGTCATTGCGGAATGTCGGAGCATATAAAACTATCTTTTTGTCACTCGGAAGTCCTAACAGAAACTTTAAATTAGGATTATAATTAAATAAAGCATCATTTCGTGGAGAGCCTACAATGATAATCGGAATTTTATTAAATGTTACTCCTTTTAAAACATCTGCAGTAAGACGATCTCCTACTAATAAATAACTGTTCGGGCAAATACAATCCAAAACAGTATTGCCTATCTGATCCCGCCCTATTTTTTTTAAAGGTGTACCGTGCATAGTGGCAAATATAGGCTGTCTCTTTTTATTGAGAAGATACGTAATTATTCTCATCTTTATATTTTCTTTGATATTATCTACAGTCTTAAAATATGCGCGAAAACCATATACATTATCTATCTGTGCTGTTGCGGTTCCACGATACCAATATGCTTTTACCGAATCAATATTGACTGACTTGGCATAATCCGGAACACTTCTTATATACTCTGGTTTAACCAGCCATATTATCTGAGCTTCTTTATTTAATTCATGTAGTTTAATAGATATATATTTAGGATTATCAGAATAATGTCCTTCAAAACTAGTAAATACAAATCTGTTACTTTTAACCGGAGCAACTTTATAAATAAACATACATAATAATTTTTTTATCTTATTCATAATAATCTCCATAAGCTATGAATTAAAACAAACATGATATTTATAAGTCAAATATATTCTTACAGCCATTAAAATGCCCTCGGTAGAAAATCTTAAAATTGCAAGCGCAATAAGGTTAAAACTATTTGTAATTATCAAAAATACAATTCCCAACAATTGTACAACGGCAGCCAAAATTGTCGATACCGTTGTTGCTTTTTCTTTTCCTATAGCTCCAAGCGTTGGCCAACCGTATAGTTGAGCCGGAAAGCTGAAAAATAAGATTGGTATAAGCCATTTGAATAAATATGCCGCTTCAACATATTTTTCTCCGCCTACAACATACAGGACGGTTTTTGACATAAAAAAACAAAGAACACAACCCACCGTTACAACCGGCATTATTAAAATTAACACCTTATGAATGAATTTAAGGCTTCTCTCCCTGATCATATATGGATATACACTGTTACATATAGGGGCATACAATCCCTGTATTGCAGATATAATGTTGATGCACAAACTCCAATAAGCCACTTGTGTCAAATCAGTAATAAATATTCCTATTAACAGTGTGTTCAGCGCCGAAAAAGCGGTCGTTGCTATACTTGAAAGGAAATATACAAATGAATCTTTAATCATTAAAAAGCATTCTTTTATTGTACTTACAAGTATTTTAATTCCAAGCTTTTTAATAATAAATGCAGATATAACTATAGATACCACATTCATTATTATCTCCAAAACGGGTATCCATAAAATTGTACCGTCATCCTTTACGAAAACAAATGTAAGTATAACCGATAATCCCTTTGAAATAAGATAAACTATAGTAATATAATGCATTTTTTCTATCCCGCGAAACAAAAAATCCGCGAGATATGAGGTAAAAAATACCGCTACAAAACTCAAAATGACATATATAATATTCAGCTTTAATATATCTATAGCAAAACACATTATAACCAATGCGGCAGCAGATACTATGCTTAGCATTGTTTTTGCCAAAAAAGTATTTCCGGTTATATATCCTATCCGTTCTCTGTCTCCATCAGATTTTGTTATATCCTTGACCGAGGATAATATAAATCCAAAATCTATTATAAGCTGCATGTATGTCATACAGCTTCTTACATATGAAACAAACCCGTACGAATCTTCGGACAATACTCGCGTCAAATACGGAAGAGTCAGCAATGGAAATATCAATTTAGCAATACTCATTATATACAGCATAACTGTATTTCCGACCACTTTAATTTCTTTTATCTTTTTTTCTTTTTTAAACATTTTCTAATCTTGTTCGCGTTTTTTTCTCCAAATATTCTATATATTAACCTATATACTTTGCCTCTCAAACTCTCTTTATCTTTTACCCAACTCGCGGCATAATGATGAATGGCATATGTGTTTGGTGTAATTTCAACTTTGTTTGTATATATATCCATTGGACAAAAATATTCCTTGGGAAATATTGAAGTACCTTGAACAAATTGTCTTTGACCGTTTTGTATAAGCCCATATTT
>CALWHR010000045.1 GCA_944380455.1 uncultured Clostridia bacterium | reverse complement strand
TGCCCCAGTCATCAACCTTTGTTACTGTACCTTCAAATCTTGCGATAAGGTCCTGAATTTTCTGCATTTCAGCAGCTTTAGCCTCCTCGTCAAGGTCAGGTCTGAGTACAACAGCTAATTCGTATTTGTTCATCAAAACACACCTCCTTCTGGACTTATGGCCCTTGCATTAAACAAGAGCAAGGATTCACTACGAAGCAATATTTTAACACAATTAAAACCAAATTTCAATAGACTTTTTTGTTTTTTTAATATATTATTTATTGTATAAATGCTTTAAATAAAGGCTTTTTACAAATTAAATGAGGTGATTTTATGAAAATAGCTGTTTTGGGAATAGGCGGCATAGGCGGAGTTGTAGGCGCAAGCTTAGCTGCAAAATTTAACGACATAAACCTTATTGCCCGCGGCGAAACTTTAAATAATATACGCCAAAACGGACTTACACTTAAAAGTGATAAATTAGGCACATTTACAGTAAAGCCTGCCATTGTTACAGATAACGCAGACGAAATAGGCGTTGTTGATGCCTTAATAATAGCTACCAAAAGCTATGGCCTTGAAAATGCCTGCCGTCAGTGCGAAAATATAATAGGCTCTGAAACCATTGTTTTGCCCCTTCTTAACGGTGTATGTGTGTCAGATGATGTTAAAGAGGTTATAGGTGATAAGGGTCAAATTGCAGACGGCTGTATTTATGCTTTTTCAAACATTATATCCCCAGGAGTTATTGCCCACATAGGTGAGCTTTGCCATATAGATATAGGCTTTAAAGACGGGCGAGTAAACAACAAAGCCATTGAGCTTACAAACATGCTTAACACCGCCGGAATAGAAACAGTATACTCCACTGATGTTATGGTTCCCGTTTGGGAAAAATATATTATGATGTGCGGCAACAGCTGTGTATTTTCCTATTTTGAATGTCCTGCCGGTGAGGTTCATAAAGCCCCGGAAAAAATGAAATACATAAAAGACGTATATACCGAATTATGCTCTTTAGCTGAAGCAAACGGAGTTAAGGTTCCAAACGACTTAGTTGAAAAATATATGGAAACATTCAGCCGCCTTCCTGAAGGCGCCATAACTTCTCTTTACCGTGATATTACAGATAAAAAGCCTAATACAGAATTTGATGCCATAATAGGCAAAGCCTACACTATGGCACATAAATTAGGTGTAAAAACACCGTGTATTGATAAAGTATATACAAAATACAAGATATAATAATAGAATTAATATTTTTTGAAATATACAAAAACCTGGGATTTTCCTCAGTCTTATGCTGCAGAAGAATGAAGTTTTACACTTTTTCAAGAACGCATAAGGGTTTTGGGAACAAAGAGTTCCCCAACTGGAATCCGCAGGCAGAATTCATTTCTGGCGAGTAAAAGCCGAAGTTTCAAAGCTTTTCACTGATGGAACTTCGGCTTTATACTTATGTCTACTCGTCAAAGGCTTGAATGAAATGAGCCTTTGACGAAATGGTGTCGGCTTTTTCGACACCAAAAAAACCGGGGAAAATCCCCGGTTTTTTTGGTTTTATTTAATTAAATTTTTCGCAGAAAACCATAATCATCTGAGCCGCTTCTGCTCTTGTAGCACTGTCCTGAGGGGCAAGTGTTCCGTTGCCCATGCCGTTTATTATGCCTTCTCCGCATGCCCACTGCATTGCCTCATAAGCGTATTCGCTTATACTTGATGCATCTGTGTAGGAGAGTATGTTTGTGTTTTCTCCAACGGATACGTCATAACCCTTATATTTTGCGTAGTTATAAAGCATTACCGCAAACTGCTCCCGGGTTATATTGCTGTTTCCGCCAAATGTATTGCTGTCGTAGCCGCTTACTATTCCATTGCTTACGGCCCAGCGTACCGCATCAAAATAGTACATTGAGTCATCCACATCCGTAAAGGTCATTGCATAGTCTGTTTTTGGGCTTCCCTCAAGCCTCCAGAGTATTGCAGCAATCATGCCCCTTGTGGTATTTGTGTTTGGTGAAAATGTATTTTCGCCGGTTCCGCTTATTATGCCTTTTTCGTAAGCATATTCCGCTGCTTTTCTGTACCACGCGCCTTCCGGTACATCGTCAAACGGGAATGTATCCGGCTGTGCCGTTTCCGGTTTTTCTGTATCCTCCGTTTTAACGTAAGTTACATATATATCTGTTGCTTTGCCCGGATGTATAAACGTGTACTCCGTATTGCTTACCTTTTCAACATCAACTTTGTTTCCGTCGTCGTCTTTTACCGTTACCTCGTCAACCTTAAAGCCGTCTTTTGGAACAACGGTTATTGTTACTTCCTCGCCTTTATTGGCTGTTTTAGGGCTTACCGTTACAGTGCCGAATGTATTGCCTTCTTTTACGTCTATGTCATTATTATATCTCGATGAAGAACTGCCGCCTCCGCCGGAAGATGAGCCGCTTTCTGCTGCTTCTACAGTAATATATATGGGGTCAAATTTTATCGTAGTCAGCGTTCCACTATCATTATCATAATAATAGCTATAAACAATCTCATATATTCCTACACCTATTATATTTTCAACTTCTTGATATCTATTATCTTTATATATTTTCCTTTCAAGCATGTCTGAAGTTACCAGATTTGAAACCTCAAATGTCTTTCCCAAAATTTCATAGGATTCAGCAGGCTCGGTTATCTTTATATTTCCGGTTAAATCACTGCCTGTATATGTAAGTTTTTCAGGTGCTTTTACTATAGGAAATGCTTTATCTATTAAAAACTTTCCGTCACCCTCTAAAGTTCCATCACCTAATAATAAACTACTATTATCAATCTTTAAAGTTCCGTTATTTACTAATGTTCCGTTAACCTCAAGCTTACTATACTCGGAAATATGCAGCGTTTGTCCATTCTTTATATTAAGTTTGTAGCCCTGCGGTATTTCCATATCACCATCGTATTCACACGAATTCTCATAAATACTGCCTTCAATTACAGATGGTTCTCCATCGTTTTTATATACAACGGAATTGGTGGTATTAATTTCTTTAGTTCCTTTAAAATCAACGGTTCCTCCATTTTTGGTTGTAATTGTATAGCTTCCGTTAATAAAATTAATACCAATCTCTTCTGCGTTTGACGTTATACTTCCGCCGTCAGCTGTTACTGACCCTTTATTATAATAGCTTTCCATTTGTATGCCGCATGTGCTGTTTTTTATTTCTATTTTGCCGTTTTTCCCAGCAGTTAACAAGCTCTCGCCATAACCGTTATGGATGTATACTCCGGTATCGCAGTCATTTATATTTATGCTTCCATTATCCAACACACTCACTGATAAAAAGTCATAGAATCCGTATAAACTTATACCATTTTCGGATTCATTTACTTCTATTTTTCCGCCATCCTTTACTTCCAATGCAACATCGCCCTTATCATAATAAGCACCTTCCATAAGTATGCCGTCTTGGCAGTCTTTTGTTACTATTTCTCCATTTTCGGCAACAGTCATTTTTGTTGATTTATGAGGAGTGGATAAAAATACGCCTATGCCGTCTTCTTGACTGTTTTGAGTACCTACAACTTCTATTTTACTGTCTTTTCCAACGTACAGTGAACTATAGGCATCATTAAAGCCTGACACATATAAACCATATGTCTCATTTTCAACTTTTATGGTGCTGTTATCTAATACGTTCACTGAAGCAGTGCCGTAATTGCATCTAACAAATATACATACATCCTCAGCTTTGGCATTTATTTCTCCATTGTTTCTTACAGTTACATCCACATTTCCATCCCAGCTTATTGAATATATGCCGTCGCTTTCGCAATTTACTCCATAAGTGCTGGTGCAGTCTATACTTCCGTTGTCAGCAGTTACTGATACATTGCCTGATTTGCTGACGGCATATACACCGGCACTGAAATTTATTCCAAAAAAGTCTTTATTTTCCGTGGAACTGTCGCCATGCGCAATTAATTTACAGTTATCCGTTACGATTACCGACACGTCTCCGTTTTCACTGTAGACATATATACCGGCGCTTACGGCGTTATCGCCTTTTGCCTCACCGCCTGCTGCTGTAAGGGTATGGTTTCCCTTTAATGTAAGGTTTCCGTCTATTACACATATTCCCGTGCTGTTTATGCCGCTTGCAGCTACGCCCTGCACTTCGCCGTCATCTTCAAGAATTATGGTTAAATCACCTTTGGCATATATTGCCGCGCCGTAATGTGCCGCGTCATCCGCATTGCCTATCAATATGTCGTCTTTATCCAAATTAAGGTAAAGCTCATTGTTTTCAAATTTAAAGTCGTAATCGGTATCGGTTCCCTCTGTCAAATCCAGATTCCATGTACTTCCCGTTGTTAATTCCATATTCCAGTAGCTTGCGGTTGTTAAGTCCATCTCCTGTCCGCCTACGCAAAGCTTTGTAAGCTGAACAGCGCTTTTTGTATTTGATGCTGAATACGCATCTGCCGCAGCTTCTTCACCGCTTTTGGCATAGGCAGGAACACCAAATGTTCCCAGCACAAACACAAGCGAAACTAAAAGAGCCAGCTTTCTTTTTAATACTCCATACATATTTATTCCCCCTTTATAATTGTTTTGTGCTTTAAATCAAGCTAATACAGCTATATTTATCGATAAAAATTTTATAAGTTCTTACCAATATATCCGTCAGTTAATTAATTATAATCAGCAGCACTGCACTCTTAATTTTCACAAAAGGATTAGTCAATATAAATTTTAACATAGCAAAGCAAAAATATCTACTCTTTGAGTATGTTTTGCTCTTGTACAGTGTTCAAATCCGGCTTTAAGACCTGTGTACATGTTTTATAAAAAAACAGCCGTCGTTAACGACGGCTGTATGCTGTTTAATCATTTGTCATATTTTTGCGCTTTCTTTCAAAATAACTCTTTGTTTCCTTTACTACAACACCGTTAAGGCATAAAAGCGCCACAAGGTTAGGGAAGGCCATAAGACCATTAAATATATCGGCTATTGTCCAAACGGCTGAAACAGTCATATATGGGCCAATAAATACCGCTAATATGTAAAGCCATCTGTAAATAAGAACTGCTTTCTGACTGCCTTTTGTCATGTATTCAAGACATCTTTCGCTGTAGTAGTCCCAGCCTAATATAGTCGTAAAGGCAAAGAATACAAGGCAAATCATAAGTACAAAGCTTGCTATCTGCGGTGAAATGAAAGGTATGCCCATTTGGAACGCTCTTGTTGTAACTTCAACACCCTCAAGTCCTACATTCCATGACTCTGTAATTACTATTGAAAGACCTGTAAGAGTACAAATAACAATTGTGTCAATAAATGTACCTGTCATTGTTACAAGACCCTGCCTTGCAGGCTCTTTTGTTTGAGCTGCGGCAGCTGCTATAGGCGCAGAACCAAGTCCGGCTTCGTTAGAGAAAATACCTCTTGCTATACCTTTTTGCATAGCAACTATCATACTTCCCACAATACCGCCTGTAACGGCCTGAGGATTAAAAGCACCCTTTACAATAGTGATAAAAGCTGACGGAACTTCACCTAAATTACAAAGTATAAGCACCGCACAGAACACAACATATATAACTGCCATAAAAGGAACTATAACCTGTGATACGCTGGCTATTCTTTTAAGTCCGCCTAATATAACAAGTGCTACGAAAAGAGTGACAAGAATACCAGTTATTACAACAAATATAGAATAGCTGTTGCCAAAAAGTGAAAAGGCGATATGTGTATTTTCAGGGTCAAAGAAGTTTTTAACTGCTGATGATATACCATTTATCTGTGTAAATGTACCTATACCAAAAAGACCAACACAAAGACCAAAAAATGCAAATATCATAGCAAGCCATCTGAAGCCTTTGCCCATTCCGTTTTCTATATAATAAAACGGTCCGCCAAGAACATGTCCGTCTTCGCTTACAACCCTGTATTTAACAGCCAAAAGACCTTCTGCGTACTTTGTAGCCATACCAAAGAAAGCAGCCATCCACATCCAGAAAAGAGCTCCAGGACCGCCTGAAACAATAGCTGTGGCAACACCTACTATATTACCAGTTCCTATAGTTGCTGAAAGAGCCGTACAAAGAGCGCCAAAGCTTGTAACTTCACCATGTCCGCCTTCTTCATTGCGGAACATATATTTAAGAGCCAAAGGCAGTTTACTTATCTGCAAAAGGCTTACTCTGGCCGTAAGGAAAATACCTGTGGCAAGTATTACAACCATAAGAGGCACACCCCATACCAAGTCATCCACCATTACAAGAAAATTATTGATTTGCGTTAACATTATGTTTCTCCCCCTTAAAAATGAATATAATTCCCTGAATTTTGAGAATATAAAAAAGCCGATTTTTGTCGGCTTCCGGAGAAAGGCTAAGCTTTATAGCTCTGTCCTTTTGCCTGAGAGATTGGCGGCTGAAGCCGCTTTACACCTTCGGCGCTTGAATGAACAAGACTCTCCAGAGTATATTTTCAACTGCATAAAAAGCAATTGCTTGTAATAATATAGCACAATTAGTCTTTGAGTACAACAAAGTATTATATTTTATACATTATTTCAGCGGATTTACACAAAAACACAGCTGCAAAGCACAGTTTTTCAGACAAATGTCCATATAAGAAAAACACGTTAACAATTATTGTAAATTTTATTTAAATTTTCAGAATATTTTTGTGTAATTTAATAAAATTGCATTGAAAATGTTAAATTAAGTCATTTTTAAAAACTTTATTTAAAACTTTATTGTAATTTACTTCCGCTTATTACAGAAAAAACCGGAGGTATTTCTCCTCCGGCTTTTCTGTGTGTGTGCATTTTATGGTTAATATTTTGGGGTAACTTATTAAAGAGTATTAAAGAAGCCTGAAATTATTCTTCGCAGAATTTAAGAAGCTGCTCCCATCTCTTGTCAACGTCTTTCTGGATTTCTTCAATAAAATGCTCGTTGCCTTTTTTAAAGAGATGTTTAAATCTGCCCTGAGGTCTGAGGAAGTCCTCAATAGGGAGCTTGTTCTTTGGTTTATAGTTAAGTATCCACTTTCCGTCAATAACCTCGAACATTGGCCAGTAGCATGTTTCAACACCAAGCTTGCACATTTCCATAATGTTTTCTGTTGGGTATCTCCAGCCTCTTGGACAAGGAGCCATTATGTTAAGGTATGCAGCGCCTTTTGTATAAATAGCCTTTTCAGCCTTAGCATGAAGGTCGCTGAAGTTGCCGATAAATGTTGTCTGGCCAACATAAGGTATGTGATGACTTGCAATAATTTCAGCAAGGTCTTTTCTATTCTGTGATTTACCTTCTGATACTTTGCCGGCAGGTGTTGTTGTTGTGTCGGCATACATAGGTGTAGCAGAAGAACGCTGGATACCTGTGTTCATGTAAGCGCCGTTATCATAACAAACATAAACAAGGTCATGATTTCTTTCCATAGCACCTGAAAGTGACTGGAAACCGATATCGTATGTACCGCCGTCACCGCCGAATGCTATAAATTTAAATGTATCGTCAATTTTTCCTTTTCTCTTCATTACATTATAAGCTGCCTCAACACCGCTTAATGTAGCTCCGGCATTTTCAAAAGCATTGTGAATGTAAGAATCTGTCCAAGCTGTGTAAGGATACATAAATGTAGAAACCTCAAGACAGCCTGTAGCGTTGGCTATAACAGCCTTATCCTCTGGTTTTAATGCTTTAAGCACGTTTCTAACAGCTATTGTACCGCCGCAGCCGGCGCACATTCTATGGCCGCCTGTAAGTCTTTCAGGCCTGCTCATTATTTCTTTAAAGTTTGCCAATTCAAACGCCTCCCCTTAATCTCTCAGTGATAAGTAACGGTATGTTTCGCCGATATTGCCTGTAGCAAGTATGTCGAATAAATCGCCGTATACTTCTTCGATATTTTCTACTTTAACATCTCTTCCGCCAATGCCGTAGATGTAATCTACAACCTTAGCTGTTGAACCGGCTGTGTAAAGAGCGCTCTTTACTTCAGCTCCAAGAGGTCCGCCCTGGGATGAGAAGCCTTCACATCTGTCCATAACAGCAAGAACCTTAACATTTTTAAGGGCCTCAGCTATTTCTTTGGCAGGGAATGGTCTGAATACTCTTATTTTAAGAAGGCCTACTTTTTTGCCTTCTGCTCTAAGTCTGTCAACAGCATCTTTAGCTGTACCGGCAGCTGAGTTTATGATAACTATAGCGCACTCAGCATCATCAAGTTTATATGTTTCAAAAAGTCCGTATTTTCTGCCTGAAATTTTCTCAAACTCAGCGGCTACATCAAGTATAACCTGTTTAGCATTTTCCATAGCAACAGCCTGCTGTTTTTTATGCTCCATGTAGTAAGCAGGAATATCGTAAGGACCTACAGCCATTGAATGGTCATGATTGAGAAGGTATTCCTGAGGATTGTACTCGCCGACAAAATCTTTAACCTCTTTATCTTCAAGAAGATTAATGTTTTCTACGGCGTGGCTTGTAATAAAGCCGTCCTGGCAAATCATAATAGGAAGTCTAACATCTTTATGTTCTGCAATTCTGTAAGCCTGAACAAAGTTGTCATAAGCTTCCTGATTGTTTTCTGAATAAATCTGAATCCAGCCTGAATCTCTTGCGCCCATAGAATCTGAATGGTCGCAGTTGATGTTAATAGGGCCTGAAAGCGCTCTGTTTACACAAGCAAGAGCAATAGGAAGTCTGCATGAAGCAGCTATGTAAAGCTCTTCCCACATAAGTGCAAGACCGCAGGAAGATGTAGCTGTAAGAGTTCTTGCGCCGGCAGCCTCACTGCCAACACATGCGCTCATTGCTGAGTGCTCGCTCTCTACAGGTACAAACTCTGTATCAACCTGTCCGTTTGCAACAAATGTTGAAAAATACTGTGGAATTTCTGTTGAAGGAGTGATAGGGAAAGCAGCCATAACATCAGGATTAATCTGGCGCATCGCTATTGCCACTGCCTCATTACCGGATAATCTTTCTCTTATAGCCATTTATTTTTCCTCCTTTTTCATTACAATAGCACCGAAA
>CALWHR010000044.1 GCA_944380455.1 uncultured Clostridia bacterium | reverse complement strand
GGAGAACAAAACAAGCGTATGCTCTGTGCTAAGCTTGCGCCAGTATCTGTTTGACTTGTGTTAGGTATGCTTTTATAGCTTATTCGGCACGGTACATCATTGTATTTTTCAGATTCCTTTGTGCTGTCTATGCCCGTTGTATCATCTCTTGATGTTATGTACTCATAAACTGTACACTTTTTATTGTAGAGGCTTTCTGCCGGAATTTTTAAATTTTCAAATATACTCATATAAAAACCAACTCCGTTAATTTTCAATGATTTATTGCAGCGAAAAGTTTGAAAACAAAGAGTTTTCAACTTTAATCCGCAGGAGGAATTCATTTCCTCCGAGGGAAATAAGCGTAGTGTAAGCGTTTTTTTGCTTAACGAAGCTTATTCATACTTCTGTCACTCATCAAAAACCTGTTTTTGATGATTTCTTACCACCTGCCTAATCTTCTGAACCTGTCAAGCTGTGCTTTGTATCCCTTTAAAAACTCCATGCCTGGATTATCAGATACAGAATAGGCAGAGCCATAAGAAACACTGACATCGCCTTCTGATATGCTCTTTACTGCACCCTGAGATGTTTCACTTCCAAGGCTTTCAGCCCTGTATTTATCTACACACATGGAAAGAATTATATTTTCCAGCTTTTCCGGAACTTCAGTTATATTGCAGTAGTTAAGAACCATATCCGTTACATTGTCTATTGTAAACTGCAATACTTCGTCCTTACTGTCATCTGCAATGCCCAACAGCTTTTTTAGCCTTTCAAGCTTATTTACCACCATTTACCACACCCTGCCTGTTATAACCTTTAATATATCCGCTTTCTTTGTGGCTTCGCCTAAATCAATGTCATTGTCTTCGGCATAGGCTTTAAGCTCAGCTACAGTCATTTTTTCAAAATCTTCGGCTGTTTCAGGCTCTGCTTTGTCTATTTCAGGGTGTTTGTTTTCGTCAAAAAATCCTTCATCTGGTTCTTTATCCTCTGATAGAGAGTCTTCTTCCTGCTTATTATCGTCTGATGAAAAGTCCTCACACTCTTCTTCAGGAACTATTTTGTATCCTTTTTCAGAGTACTCATGCCACCTGTTTTCATTAATATTTCGTGTTATGCCGCCTTTTCTTATTTTCATTTCTGTACCTCCTTATACTGTAGCCTTATGAAGATAAACACCTTTAACTTTGTTGTCATACACAAAAGCATCATGATAAAGTCGGAACTGGAAAAGCCATGCGTCCATTTTCTGGTTTTCATCAGGTGAAAAAATCTTAGGAAGCATAAATTTATTAACCTGAACTACAGCTGAAGGGTGTACAATCATAAAATTAATTCCTACACCGCCGGAGCTTTTAGCAAATCCCCAGTTTGATGAACCGTCGTTAAGGTCTATCTGTGTGTAAAACCTTGTTTTAGGTACATATATAATACGCATGTTATTATAACCGTCAAGCACTGTGTTTACTGTGCTGTCAGAGCCCCAGCGTCTTTCAAGAGCCTGGTTTAAAACTGCTTTAAGGTCGCTGTTTACAAATAAAATTCTGCCCTCTGCCGGTACTTCTGCTCCGTCCATTTCAGCAACGGCTGTATCTATGGCACCTATAACCGTATCCTTTGTAAGAGCCGCTCCGGCTGTTGTTAAAATATTGCCTGCAGATGCGTATTTTGCAAATCTGTAAGCATCAAGCTCAGGAATAACCTGCTCTCTCATAAAGTTGCCTGTTACAGCGCCAAATGTCATTGCCAATGTTTCCTCATTGTCCATACGGTCAATGGAAATTTCCTTGCCTCTTTCTTCTGTAAGCTTTAATGTTTCCCATGAGGCTGTTACATCGCCTTTAGGATAACCTGTTTCCCTTGAGTAATCACCAAGACCTGTTGTTGAAACCTTTAAAATCTTAACTTCGTTCACACCGCTGGAGTCAATAGTTTCTGAATCAAGAGCGGTTGTAACTGCTGAGTTTTTATATATTTCATCTATTATTGGTAAAAACTTTCCTGCTAATTCAATACTGTTTGCCATTTGTATTCCTCCTTATTTATTTGAAGTAAGTCCGGCGCCGCTTCTTGCCGCTGATATGAAGTTCTCATTTTCATTTATAGCGTTTGCGCCGCCTTTAGGTGTGCCTGTTCCGACTGTTTTTGTTTCTTCCACATCAAAAAGATAGCTGTCGCTCTTTTTAAGTCCTTCAATGTCAAGACCTTCAAGAGTGCCGTCATCTTTAAGCTTAATTTTTTCCATATCCAAAAGAGCTTTTATGGCTTTTGGATTTCTGCCTTTTGCCTGAAGTATTGCCATGTCAACGGCAGCATTCTTTTTTACAGAAGCAATATCGGCATTGTACTTTGTTTCCCAGTCTTTAACGTCTGTTTTAAGCTTTTCAACATCAACTCCGTCATAAGCCTTAAGCTTTCCTGTAAGGTCTGTAATACTTGTTTTTGCAGTGTCAAGCTCTGATGCTGCAGTGTCATAATCCGCCTTTGGAACATAGCCCTTCAGCTCCTCGGCAGAAGCGGCGGCAGCCTGTTCTGCCTGTTCTTCTGTAAGACCGATTTTTAAAAAATCCTCTTTTTTCAATTTAATCACTTCTCCTTTTTGCTTTTTTATAATTGAATTAAATTTAAACCTTAATTTAAGCACTAAAAAAAGACCTGTTAAGGTCTTATATATCGAAAGCTCTTAATACATCCGGTACTCCCTCAAAACTAAACTCCCACATATCAGCTGACCATCGCTCTGTTGGAATCAGGTTGTTTAAATTAACACTCTCAAAAATACCGTCATACCTCTGTATCTGTCCTTTTAAGTCAAAAGCTTCAATGTATTTTAAGTATTCTTCTTCAATATTCCTTGTTAACTCAAGCTCATTACAAAGAACCAATGAATATTTTATTTTCTTAACTGTTCGGCTTCTTCCTAATATAGGAACAGCTCTTTCTTCCTCATAAACCTCTATTTCAGCCTCGCACCGAGCCAGTAAGCACCTATTTCCTTTTACGGTGCAGTACAATTCACACCGTTCAACAGGTATTTCCCTTAAAAGCGTTGTTCTTTTTATGTTCATTTATGTACCTCCTTTTTGCCACTAAAAAAAGACCTGGTTAGGGTCTTAATTAAATACTAGACTTATTGATTTTTCTTTCTTAGATAGCCAATATTATGCTCATACGGATATTCTGCTTTGTATTTAATTTTTTCAAAGTGCTCTTTAATTTTTGGGTTTGACTGCCATAAATCGAATGGGACTTTTTCACCAATAACTATTTTTGCGAAGTCTGATTCCTTTTCAGTTTTAAGTATCCTTTGAATTAAATCATCGCTTAATTCTTTCATTATTTTATTCTCCCCTTAATAAAATTAAAAAGCTCCTTGTCCTTTTTATATAGGTTATCAGGATTTGTCAGATATTCTCTGTACCCTTCGCTGAAATATTCTCCCAAAGCTTTAATATTTAATTTTCCGCTTGTATAATCTATCTGTTCAGCTCCATCAATATCTTCCAAATAAATATAACCTTGATATTCAGAAATAAATTTTTCGGCTTCTATTCTTTGTACTTCTTTAGCAAATGTTATGTCATCATCAATTATGTCAAATGGCGTTATATCTTCAAGCCCATTATTCAGAACGTTCAAGAACTCATCATCATGGTAAAAGTCAAGTTTCGTTTCTATGGCGTGGCCTATCTCATGCACAAGCTCTCCTTCAATAAAATCAGTTCTTAAATAAACAACTCCTTGCTTTCTGTCATATCCTGAGCTGCCCGTGTCTATAAGCCTAACCTCATTAACCGCTGAATTTATTATATTCCTGTGAGATTCTGGAATCAAGCTTATTTCCCTGTTGAAACGCTGCTCAATGTCATCATTAAGCTTCTCTTGATTTTTTATACTCAAGAAATTTGGATAATCAACAGCACTGTCTACATACTTCCTCTTCCATTCCTCAAATGTCATATTCCCCGGAACATAGTATGTATTGCCGTCTTTGTCCCTTGCCGCCCTTTGCTCATCTGCCGTAAACTCATCATTAAAATACGGTACAGTGGTACATCTGCACCACGGATGAAAAGGCGGTATGTTTACCCCTGTCTTTGCCTCGCTTTTTGGAAAATGCCTGCCGTCTAATGGCCCGCATGTGCCGCATGTCTTTTCATCAAGGGTAACAAGTATCTCTATTTCATCAATACCCAGCTCTTTATAGCTTTCAAGGCTTGCTCTTTCGGCTATGGCTGCGCTTTCAGTTAAAACAAGCCGGCGTGAGGCACTTAATTCAGTACTTGTTTCTTTTGATATAAGCTTTGCTGTCTTATCCGGTGAGTCACCCCGTATTATTCCTTGAGTAAGTATTTTTTCAAGGCTGTATTTCAGCTTGTCCCTGTCTTTCCATATCCTTGCAGAAAATGTTTCACCGTCATAAGTCCACGGCTTTGAAAGAGCTGCATTTATTGCTTTAGTATCCAGAGTAGCAAATGCTGAGCCAACGCCTGTAAACTGCTGATAGTCAAATATATTCCTGTAATAGCCTTCCTCAAATATTTCCTGTAATGTCTTGCTGAGCCCCTGCTCTTTATATGCTGCAATAAGCTCTATTTGCTGCTGTATTTGAATATTTAAAGCTTTAAGTCGGCTTATTCTGTAAAGGTCTGATGCGCTTTCAAGCTCTTTTAGCCATTTTTCCGAAACACTGTTTTCAATGCCTTTTTGTATGTACTCCTCAACAGTCATTTTAAACTGTTCCAGCTCTCCGGCTTTAAGAAGCTTATTTGCTTCCGCAAGGGTTATGCCCTCATTTTTAGCAAACCTTTGAAAGAATATAGATATATCCTTTTCAATACTTTCTAAAGCGGCTTTGTATGCCTTTTCCATGTCGTCTGCAAAGTCATCGGCTTTTTGCATTAAATGAGCCTTTGTCAGCTCTCCTCGCTTTTGCCAGTATTCTTTACTGTTCATTGCCGCCACCGTCCTTTAAAGGCGGATTCATGTTTATATGTCCGTAAGACTCTTGGGCTTTATTTTCTTCCTCCTTCAGACGTTTTATTTCTTCGTTTACATCTGTAACAAATGGGTGGTTTTCAAGCTGTGTCTTTCGGCTTATAATGCCTTCTGACTGATTTATTATTGAAACTGTTTCGGCATCGTTAGCTATCTGTGAATAATTAATTGTTACTTTTATTTTTGATGAATCAAAGGCTGTACCATTTTTTCTGTTGTAATCCTCTGTTATAAACCAGAAGAACTCTTTTATTGCTCTTTTAAGCCTTGGAACCATGTTTTCACATTTGTGTCTAAGGTTAGCATAACGGAACTGAAGAGCAACGCCGCTTGGAGCTGTACCGATGTTTTCGTTGTCAACATCAATACCCATTCCGAAATGGTATATATCATGGCGGAGCATTTTCAAAAAC
>CALWHR010000043.1 GCA_944380455.1 uncultured Clostridia bacterium | reverse complement strand
CTCCAAAACCAGAATAAAGACATTTTTCAATATAAATCCCATCATTATAAACTGTATAAAATTCTTTTACTTCACTTTTATTAACAGAATGAATAAATGAAACATAAAACTCAGTGCCTTCCTGAGCTTCAAAACAGGCGTACACCTTACCTGTATCTGCGTTTGAAAGCACAACTGCTGTTTTTCCGGGCACAAACAGCATATAAAAAACCAAAGCCGCAATGGCAAGTACAGCCGCTGCGGCTAAAATTGCTGCTTTAGAATTAAAAACTTTCAAAGCTTTAATTATTCAAGAACTCCTGCTTCTTTGAAATACTGTTCAGCACCCAGATGGAAAGGAACAGAAACACCTTCTACAGCATACTGTGGGTCAAGCTCTGCACCTTTAGCATTTCCTGCTTCAACCTCAGCTTTGTTTTCAAATAATGCTTTTGTAAGCTCGTAAACAGCTTCCTGTGAAAGGTCATTGCTTACAATTAATGTAGCTTTAACAGCAACAGTCTGAGCATCTTCAGTCATTCCTTTATAAGTATCTTTAGGAATTGTATAAGAAGTATAGAACGGATAATTTTCAATAAGCTTTTCAGCCTCTGCTCCGTCTACGTTAAGAACCTTAATATCATTTGTGCTTGCAAGTTCCATAACGGCTGTTGTAGGTGCTCCTGCTGTACAGAAGAAAGCATCAATTTTATTGTCCTTCATGGCATTAGCCGAATCAGAGAATGAAAGATTCTGTTTTTCAATATCATCAAATGTAACACCGTAAGCCTCAAGTATCTGCTTAGCGTTAAACTCAACACCGCTTCCGGCATCGCCTACAGATACTCTTTTGCCTTTAAGGTCTGCAATAGTTTCAATTCCTGCATTTGGATTAGCTATTACCTGACAAACCTCAGCATAGCAAGCAGCCATTGAAGAAAAGTTGTCTGTTTTCTCGCCATCAAAAAGGTCTGTTCCGTTATAAGCATAGTCCATAACGTCGTTCTGAACAATAGCCATGTCAACTTCACCGTCTGCAACAAGACCAATATTAGCCTTTGAAGCACCTGTAGACTGAACGTCAAACTTTGCACCTGTAGCAGTTCCAAGAACCTGACCTATAACACCACCGTATGTGTAATATGTACCTGATGTACCGCCTGTAGCAAGTCTTACAGTAATTCCGCTTGCACCTCCTTGCGCCTGCTCAGAACCAGAAGCAGCACTTGATGAAGCAGAGCTTCCGCCAGCCATATACAAATATGCGTTTATAATCGAAGCCGCAACAGTAGAACCGCCTTTTCTGCCTTTTGCTACAACAAACGGCACATCTTTAAAACTTAATATCAGTTCTTTTGCCTCAACTACATTTACAAATCCAACGGGCACAGCAATAATTGCAGCTGGTTTTATTTTCCCTTCTTTAATAAGCTCATAAAGCCTTATTAGGGCTGTAGGCGCATTTCCCACAGCATACATACAGTTTTTATTTAATTCAGCGGCTTTGTCAATACTTGCTGCAGCCCTTGTAGTGCCGTTTTTTAAAGCCCTCTCTGCTACATCACTGTCTGCCATATAGCAGTAAGTATTTACAGAAAATTTTTCAGCGGCTTTTTTATTAATTCCTGCTTTTGCCATATTTGTATCTGTTACAATATCTGTTCCGTTTTTTATAGCATTAATTATATTTTTTGAAGCATTAGGTGAAAAAACAAGATTTTTCTCATAATAAAAATCAGCCGTTGTATGAATAACCCGCTTTACAACAGGCTTAATATCTTCCGGTATATCAGTTGTAAGCTCACTTTCTATTATCTCAAAGCTTCGTTTTTCTATTTCCATAGGAGACATATTTTTAAATACATCGTTCAATACTCTATCCCCTCTCTTGCGGATATTCCTTTATCAAAAGGGTGTTTTATTTTAACCATTTCAGTAATATAATCAGCTTTTTGTGTAATATAATCATCAGGATTTCTGCCTGTTACAACAATTTCGCTTTCAAAAGGTCTGTTTTCAATAAATTTTTTAAACTCGTTTTTATCTACAAACCCGTAGTCAAGAGCATAAGTTATCTCGTCAAAAACAATAAGGCATTTTTCTTTTTGTTCTGCCAGATTAACCGCCTCTTTAAAAATACTGCTGTAACTTTCTTTTGCCTTGTTCTTTGTTTCTTCATTCATATTCCAGTAAAAGCCAAAATCCTCATCACAGCGCAGAACAGTTATGTTTTTTATATTTTTAAGTATTTCAATTTCTCCGCTTTTGCGGCCTTTCATAAACTGGCAGAATATAACATCAATGCCATTTCCGGCAGCTCTTATTGAAAGACCTGCCGCCGCAGTTGTTTTGCCTTTTCCATCACCGCAGTAAATATGGATTAAACCTTTATTATTTTCAGACATTTTTTATCCCCATTATATTATAAATTTTGTTTAAATCAATGTTTTCTCTAAGCATCTGCGCCATTTTATTGTACTGCATATCCTTGTAGTCTTTTAAAGAAACAATTGCTTTGCTTGCATCAATATTTTTGCTTTTAAAAAGCATACCACAAATACCATTTAATATTTCGTTGCTGTCAAAAAAGCCGTGAATATATGTACCAAACACATTTTTGTTAACAGCTCCTATTATTTTAGTTTCTCTGTTTACAACGGCTTTAACAGCTGTTGTTTGAGTATTTTCTTCAATATAGCTTTGACCCATATGGATTTCATATCCTTCAAAGCTTAAATTATTCAAAAATCCGTATTCTCCACCGGAATAAATTATGCTTCCCTCTGTTCTTATCTGGCTTTTTTCCGTTTCAAAAACAGTTGAAATATCCAGAATCCCTAAGCCATCTACTTTTCCGCCGCCTTCTGTAAAATACGGGTCACTTATTGTTTTTCCAAGCATTTGGTAACCGCCGCAAATTCCTATAACCTTCACACCCTTTGCCGCCGACTTTTTAATAAGAGCTTCCAAACCGCTTTGTCTTAAAAACAGCATATCTTTAATTGTGTTTTTGCTTCCCGGTATTATAATCATGTCCGGATTTTTAAATTCCTTTGCATTTTTAACATATCTTACTGATACACCTTCAATTCTTCCGAAAGAATTAAAATCAGTAAAATTAGATAATTTAGGCAGTCTTATAACCGCTATATCAATTATTCCTTTACTTTCGTATAAATCTAAACGGCTTGAAAGGCTGTCCTCGTCATCAATATCCACATCAATAAAAGGTAATGCGCCTAAAACAGGTATTTTGCATTTTTCCTCAAGCATTTCAAGTCCCGGTTCAAGTATGCTTTTATCCCCACGAAATTTATTAATTATAATGCCCTTAATCATCTGCCTTTCGCTCTCTTCCAAAAGCATAACGGTGCCGTAAAGCTGGGCAAAAACTCCGCCTCTGTCTATATCACCTGCAAGTATTACAGGTGAATTAAGCATTTTAGCAAGACCCATATTAACAATATCGTCAGTTTTAAGATTAATTTCTGCCGGACTTCCTGCGCCTTCAATAACAATAATATCATTATTTTTTGAAAGCTCATTATAAGCATTTAAAATATCCGGTATTAGCTTCTTTTTATAAGCAAAATATTCCTTTGCCGTCATGTTTCCTATAGCTTTGCCGTTTACTATAACCTGAGAGCCAACATCTGTTGTTGGCTTTAAAAGTATGGGATTTATAAAACGTGTAGCCTCTGTTTTTGCGGCCTCTGCCTGCATAGCCTGTGCTCTTCCTATTTCAAAGCCATCTTTTGTTATGTATGAGTTTAAAGCCATGTTTTGGGACTTAAAAGGCGCAACCTTATATCCGTCCTGAACAAAAGCCCTGCACAATGCCGCAGCTATAAAACTTTTTCCGGCGCTGGACATTGTACCCTGTATCATAATGGAATAAGCCATGTTTTAACCTCTCTTTATTTCAGTCCAAGCCTGAATCAGTTTTTCGTTGCAATCTCTGCTTTTAACAGCTATTCTGTAGAAACTGCCATCAAGGGAATAATAATTTTTACAGCTTCTTATTAAAATACCTTTTTCAAGCATTTTTTTGTCAAAATCTTCGCTCTCTTTAAAAAATATAAAATTAGCGCTGTGGCCGTACACTTTATAAGCTAAGTTTGAAATATTGCTAAGAATATATTTTTTCTCGTTTTCTATATATTCAACTGTGTTTTCATATTCCTCTTCATCATCAAGAGCCGCAATACCTGCCATTTGCGCAGGCGTTGAAACACTCCATGTCTGCATAGCATTTCTTACTTTTAAAGCGGTATTGCTGTCGGAAAATAATCCGTAGCCAAGCCTTAACCCCGGCATAGCGTAAAATTTTGTAAACGCTTTTAATATAATGATGTTTTTATTGGTTAAAAATCTTTTGGCGGAAAAGTTTTCA
The DNA here is from genome assembly GCA_944380455.1 of uncultured Clostridia bacterium. GTDB lineage: Bacteria > Bacillota > Clostridia > Lachnospirales > Anaerotignaceae > Neoanaerotignum_A. The sequence goes on along the minus strand of CALWHR010000043.1, from coordinate 7,475 downwards.
CCATTTAAAACAAAATCAAGAAAGCACTCGTCAAAAACAACTAAAGTATTTGTATTCAAACACCTTTCGACCAGCTTTTCTACAAATTCACCATCTGCCAAAATACCCGTTGGATTATTGGGATTAGTAAAAAAAACAATGTCTGTATCGTCAGTTATTTTATTTAAAAATCCATCATCAAAGCAAAAGTTATTTTCTTCTTTTAAAATATATCTTTCAATATCACAGCCGCAGGCATTAAGTGCCTGTTCATATTCTGCAAAGCAAGGTGCAGCCAAAAGAGCTTTTTGGGGTTTTAAAGCAAAACATATTGCAAATATAAGCTCCGCCGCACCGTTTGAACAAATAATATTATTAAAATCAACTTTTTCTTTAAGGTTCAATTTTTTTCTAAGCTCTGTACATTCCGGGTCAGGATAAAATACAGACATATCAAATGAATTAATAAAAGCCATTTTTATGTTTTCACTCATTCCCAAAGGATTTATATTTGAAGAAAAGTCAATATCGCATTTTTTGTTATATATATTGCCGCCATGCTCATGTCTCATATTAAGCTCACCGCCAGTCTTATTAAAATACCAATTACCAAAAACAAAACAGATGTTAAAATCATAAGTCTATTTGCTTTAATTACGTCATTATGCTGAATTTTTCTTATATCATCGCCTATTGTTGGCTTTTTTACAAGTTTACCGAAATACCATGCGTCACCTGCAAGCATTACATCAAGAGCACCAGCACATACCGACTCTGTTTGAGCCGAATTAGGGCTTTTGTGGTTAAACCTGTCACGTTTAAATATTTTAAATGCGTTTTTATAATCGTATTTAAGAATAAATGCAGAAACAATCATAAAAAAAGCCGAAAGCCTTGCCGGTATAAAATTAAATAAATCATCAGTTTTGGCTGCGGCACGGCCTAAAAACATATATTTTTCATTTTTATATCCTATCATGGAATCCATAGTGTTTACCGCTTTATACAAAAATCCAAGCACAGGCCCGCCTATAAGCATATAAAAAAGCGGTGCAATAATGCCGTCCGATGTATTTTCCGCCACTGTTTCAACTGCGGCCTTTGTAACACCTTCATCAGTTAAACTTTGTGTATCCCTTCCCACTATTCTTGATACAGCTTTTCTTGCAGTATCTATAGTGCCGTTTTCAAGCTCATTATAAACATTCATGCTTTCTTTTTTTAATGATTTAACGGCTATTATCTGCCAACACATAATGCACTCTGCCGAAAAGCAAATATATGGGCTTATTCTGCCAAAAAAATAAAGTATGGCCGCCGGTACAGCCACGCTTAATACCATAACAACAACACATATAAAAATTCCGCCCAAAAACATGCCTTTATCAGTTTTTGGAAACAGTTTAAGTGCTGTTTTTTCACACAAAGTTATTCCTTTGCCTATTAAAACAACAGGGTGCGGAATATTATATGGGTCACCTAAAACTAAATCAATTAAAAAACCAACTAATATACACAGTGTTATTTCATTCATTGTTAATCCTTTTAATACTTAAAAACTTATTTGCATTTATATCAAAATCACATAAAATACAGTCACCGTTTTTTATCTGGTAGTCATAAAAATTACCACCGTAAAACTTTTCAAATACAGCCATTATAACACCGCCGTGAGTAACAACAGCGGATTTGTTATAATTATTTTTTATCATATTATTTATAATTTCATTGAAAGCACTTATACAGCGGTTTTTAAATTCTTCTGGTTTTTCTCCGTTTGGAAAAGCTATTTTTCCGCCGCTTTCAAGCCACAAAATATAATTCGGGTTATTTTTAAGCTCCTCGTAATTTTTGTATTCAAAATCCCCGAAATCAGTTTCTTTAATTTCGTTAATAATAACAATTTTATTATTGGGAAAAACTATACTGCTTGTCTGTATACATCTTTTTAAAGGACTTGAATAAACAATATCCACATTGGGAGCATTAACAAATCCAAGCTTTTGAACAGCTTCATTTGTAATACTCTCGTCAGTTGAGCCAACGTATCTTTTTTCTTTGTTTCCCTTTGTCTGCCCATGTCGGAAAAAATATAAATCCATAAAATCAGCCTTTAATCTTTACTCCCAAACCAAACATGACATTATAAACCTCGTCAGCGGTCTGCGCCAAAATGCAGCATGTCCTGCCTGTAATTTCTCTTAATCTACGCTCGTTTTCATCAACAGGCACTACTCCGCAGCCAATCTGGTCTATTACAATAATTTTATCTTTTAAACTTTCTAAAATATTTAAAATATTCTCTTCAGAGTTTAAGCCTTCACCATGCCATTTTTTTATAATATCGTTGAATTTATAAATTACTTTTTTATTATTCCAGTTTAAATTATTTCCTGTAAAACAAATATCGTCTTTACCTAACTTAAAATTATTACATACAAAATCCAGCTTATGCTGATATACACCACCAGTAATAAGTATCATTTTACACCTCAAAATTATCTGCCAAATACAGCAGCGCACAAAAGTGCCGCTAATTCACATACTTGCAGGAAGTATCCTTCCAAATCCCCCGTAATGCCGCCAAACTCATTATACGAAAAATACCTGTAATATCCGAAAACACAAAGTGTTGATAAAACACAGAAAAAACCACATTTTCCGTCTTTAAATATAAGCCAAAGCGCAGTTAAAACAAATACGGCAATTAATACATTTCTTGTAAAATCCACATCTGCCGAATCCGCAAATGTAAAAAGTAAGCCTTCTTTTTTGGCGCACTTAAAAGTAACCGCTGCAAAGCCGCTTAAAGCACGGGATAATATAAAACACTTGGCAAAAGCAAAAATCCCTTTGGACCCTGCTTCATAAACTGCGCCAAAATATACAATCATATATACAATAATTGATATAACACTAAAAGCACCTATATGCGGGTCACTAAGTATTTTAAGCTTTTTTTCTTTACTGCCATAAGACTTCCTTGCATCACTTGTATCCATAAATCCGTCAATATGTATACCACCTGTAATCAAAATTGGTAAAACCGTTATAATACATGCAATAAACAAATCTCCAAAACCTATATATTTCAAAAATGTATATATAAGGCACTGAAAAAAGCCTGTAATAAGCCCTATAACAGGAAAAAAACAAAGTGTATATTTCATATTGGCTTTATCAAAGTCAATTTCCGGCACTGGAAGCTTTGAAAACATAGAAAGAGCCATAAAAAATGAGTTCAGCATTTTCTCACCTCTTTTTATAGTAAACCGGACATGACGCAACTATATCTATAACCTCATCAGCCATTAATGCAATCTGATAATTAATTTCACCTAATACTTTTAAATACTCCATAGTTTTTGGCAGGTAAAAAACTCCGTCCTCAAATATATTATCAGTTACAATAACCGTATTTTCGCATGTTTTACAGAGCTTTTTAATGCCGCTTAAAACTTCCACATCCGTCCTTTCGCCGCTGCCATTTTTTGAAAACATCTCGTTTGCAACAAGTGTTGAAAGGCTCTCCAAAATAGCCGTCGAGCCTTTAGGCAGCCATATTTCTTTAAGCTTTGTAAATTTTTCAATTGTAATAAAGCCTTTTCCTTCGCGCTGTTTAATATGCCGCTCTATTCTGTTTTTTGCTTCTTTTCCGTAAGGCTCCATTGTAGCTATGTAATAAAGTTTTTTGCTCTTAAATTCAAGGCATAGTCTTTCCGCAAAGGCACTTTTGCCGCTGGAACTTCCGCCAGAAACCAAAATTATCATAATTATTCCTTTTCGTAATCCTTATAGTTTTCCATTTTAAAATCCTCAAATGTACTCATTTTATTATACACATCACATGTCATTTGAAAAAGCGGTATAACGGCAACAGCCCCCGTTCCCTCGCCTAAACACATTCTGCAGTCTATATAAGTTTCTATATCGGCAGTCTTAATAACAGCATTTACAGCAGGTTCAGCGCTTATATGTGAACCGAATATATAATTCTTACTTAAAGGCGCTATTTTTTCAGCCATAAGTGCCGCAACTGTTGAAATTAATCCATCACATACAATGGGAACTTTATAAACAGCTCCACCTAAAAATACACCTGTTAACGCCGCTATTTCAAGTCCGCCGCAGGAAGATAAAACACCAATATAATCTTCTTTTTTATAACTATTCAAAACCCGGCTTATGGTATCATCTACAACCCGAATTTTTCTGCTGTAGCCTTCTTTGGAAAGTCCTGCACCTTTTCCAGTAGCTTCTGCGGCACTTAAACCGGTATAAATGGCGGCTAAAACACTGCTTGGTGTGGTGTTTCCAATTCCCATTTCGCCGGTAGCTATTATATTATAGCCTTTTTCTTTGAGCTCTTTTACGCATTGAATACCAATTAAAACAGCCTCTTCACATTCTTTTCTTGTCATGGCATCACAAAGAAGTATGTTTTCAGTACCTCTTTTAATTTTTCTGCCGCATACTTTAAAAGGCAGAAGCTCTTTGTTTTCGTATGTATCACAGTCTATGCCAACATCAACAGGAAAAACATCTACTCCAGCAAATTTAGACATAACCGTTACCGTTGTTTCGGAGTTTTGAAAACTATCAGCTACTATTTTAGTAACAGAACTGTCTGTTTGGGTAACTCCCTCACAAACAACACCGTGGTCGCCGCACATAACCAAAAGTGCAGACTTCGAAATATCAACCTTTCCATCCTTTTGGCTTATTGCCGCCATATGCGACACTGCTTTTTCAAGCTTGCCAAGACTTTTTAATGGCTTAGCTATATTGTCCCATCTTTTTTGCGAAAGAACAATTATACCTTCATTTAAAGGCTCAATTAAATTTATGAAATCACTTAAATTCATTATAGCACCTGCTTTTAAACTCAATACATCTATTTAAATAATTATTAACTGCTTCTATATTAGAATAAAAATACAAGTGCGGAAAACCGGCATACATATTCTCATTTGTAAAAGCACACTGCCAGCTTTTGCCTGTAAGCGGCTTTTGTGCCTTAAAGCCATGTCCTTCGTTTTCGCAGTGATAATAATGAAATTCATGACCTTTAAGCTTTGTACCCGCACTGCCGAAAACCGAATTTTCCTGCGCCGTTAATTCCACATATCCGAAATGAGTAAGACGATTTGTATTTTGGCATACTGAATTAAATATGCCGCACATTTCAAATTTTCCGTCATCTGTTTTAATTGCCTTATTCAAATACATAAAACCGCCGCACTCTGCAATCAGAGGAATGCCGCTTTTTATGGCTTTTATTACACTGTTTTTGGTGTTTAAATTTTCAGAAAGCTCTTTTGCAAACATTTCCGGGTATCCGCCGCCTATAATCAATCCGTCCGAATCTTTTGGAACACTCTCGTTTTTAAGCGGTGAAAAATACTCAATTTCTACTTCGGCCTTTACTAAATAATCAATATTATCCTCATAATAAAAATTAAAAGCTTCGTCATAAGCAACAGCTATTTTAACACCCTTAGCAAAAGGTTCTATTTTTTCTGGATTAAAGTTTATTTCGGGAGCTGTTTTTGAAAGATTAATTAAATACTCAATATCAACAGTTTTTTCAAGTACAGTACTTATATTATTTATTTTTTCAAGTACTTTTTCTTTGCTCTCTCCTAAAGAAAGACCAAGATAACGGCTTTTAAACTCGCAGTCTTTTAATTCTGGAAGATATCCTATAACTTTAACTCCTGTTTCGTTTTCAATTACATTTTTAAGCGAATTATAAACTCCCTCAGTTGCTCTGTTAAGAAGTACAGCCTTAATATTACTGTCTTTTTTAAACTCTGCCATACCCTTAATTACTGCCGCCGCTGTAAGCGAGCTACCCTTAACATCATAAACAAGCAGCACAGGCGTATTGCTCAAAGATGAAATCTCGTAAGAGCTTGCCGCAGTGGAAATTCCGCCTATTCCGTCGTAATACCCCATTACACCTTCTATTAAACCAAATTCACCGTTTTTTGTATTTTCTCCTAAAATATTTAAAACTATTTTATTATCAGACATAAATATATCAATATTCCGGCTGGGAATTTCCAGAACTGCTTTATGAAAAATAGGGTCTATATAATCCGGTCCGCATTTAAAAGAAACTACTTTTAAACCACGATTTTTCAGTATGTTAATAAGAGCACATGTAATAATAGTTTTGCCGCTTCCGCTTTTAGGTGCTGCAATAAGTAGCCTGCTCATTTTTTACTCTCCTTTTCCGGTAAATGAAATAACAAATACCGGATTAAGTCCCATCATTAAACTTAAATCACCAATATTTTTTGCTCGGCTTATACTTACACTTACTATTTCCAAATCTTTACAGTCCAAGCTTAATGCTGCTTTTTTGGCTTCAAGCACCGTTTCCAGTGTAATGGCATTTATTACAAACCGTGCTTTGGAATTTTTAGTTAAAACATTTTTTACAATATCCAAAAGCTTTCCGCCGCTTCCGCCTATAAAACAATGGGTAGGTGTCGGAAGGCACTCCAAACATTCCGGTGCTTCTCCTTTAATAACATTTATATTGCTTATGCCGAATTTAGAAATATTATTATTAAGGCATTCTATAGCATTTTCGTTTTTATCAACAGAAAAAACATTTCCTTTATAAGACATCAAGGCACACTCTATGCTTACAGAGCCTGTGCCGCTTCCTACATCATAAACAACTGAATTTTCACTTAGCATAAGTTTAGACATAGAAACAGCCCTAACTTCGCTTTTTGTCATAGGAACAGAGTTTCTTTCAAATAAGTCATCACTTAGTCCAAATGAATAAGCTCGGCTAACAGCTTTTATATTTTCAATATAAATAACTGAAAGACTGCTGTTTTTATAATTAATAAAATCTTCGGCTTTCCCGGAAGATATTTTTTCGTCATCATAGGAAAGATTTTCACCAATAAAAACATCTGCATCACTCATATTGTTTTTAGCAAGCTCTGTGCATATTTTAGAAACATCTGTTTCTCCACCCAAAAGAATAAGTGTTTTAAAATTATTTCTTACAAAATCTGAAAAATTTACATTTCTGCCGTGCATGCTTAAAAACAAAACATCATTGTAAGCTTTATTTATTTTATCTAAAAAATAAACATAAGAAGAAATACCGCTTATTTTATTAACACAATAATTATATTCATTTAAAAGTGAAACAAGCTTTTTTGCCCCGCTGTAAAAACCTATATCACCAGAAAAAACAACAGAAATATTTGTATCTGTATTTTCGTCTATTATATTTTTAATTTCATCTGAATTTATAGCATACTTAATTTTTTTGCCTGTTAAATCAAAACATTCCAAAACACGTTTTGAGCCTATAACAAGAGAACTGTTTTCTACTGCTTTTGTAGCTTCTATAGTTAAAAGTTCTCTTTTTCCCGGACCAGCACTTATCAAGTTAACAGTCTTTCTTTCTTTGATATCAAATAAATTTTTAATTATGCTTTTAAATTCCGCAAAGCAAACTCCTT
>CALWHR010000042.1 GCA_944380455.1 uncultured Clostridia bacterium | reverse complement strand
GTGAAAATGAAAATACCACTGACTTTATATTAAGTTCTTCGGCATGTTTCTTTGTTATGCCAATTAAAGCTCTGTGACCCAAATGAATACCGTCAAAATTGCCAAGGGTAATTACTGTAGGGGTATTTTGTGAAATTTCTTTGTTAATAATATGTTCCATTTTTTACGCACCCTTATAAAAGTATAGTAAGCGGCTTAATTACAATACATTTTTTATCTGTATCATACTCAGTTTTATATATACCGTTTAAGTTTGAAGAACTGTCAAAACCAATAACTGTTTCTCCTATAGCCACATCATCGCTTTTTTTGTCGAAACAATAACTGTATATCTTTGCTCCATTATGCATAAGCTTATCGGATTTAGGAAGAATATATACTTTTTTATAATCAGCCATTGATTCTTCCATAGTCAATACTTTATCCATAACATTTCCATTATCACACAGCTCTTTAAGTTTATCAAGCTTTATACTGTTTTGAACATTAAACCTTCCGCTTCGTGTTCTTGTTAAAGCTGACATATAAGCGCCACAGCCGATTTTATCGCCTATATCTTCAGAAAGTGCTCTGATATACGTACCTTTAGAGCAGTCAACAGAAATTTTTATCTTATCCGGCGGAAGAAATTCAATAATATTTATTTCGTATATATCAACCTTCCGCGGCTTACGCTCTACTTCCTGACCTTTTCTTGCTAACTCGTAAAGCTTTTTACCGTTTACCTTTATAGCTGAATACATAGGAGGAAGCTGCATATAACTTCCTTTAAATGAAAGCACTGCTTGTGCAATTTTATCTTCGTCAAAAACAAAATCTGTTCTGCTTATAATTTCACCTGAAGCGTCCTGAGTAGTTGTTTTAGCCCCAAGAGTTATTTCAGCTTCGTATGTTTTGCCCGAATTCATTATATAATCCGCCAGTTTTGTAGCTTTTCCGACACAAATAGGAAGTACTCCTTCCGCATCCGGGTCTAAAGTTCCGGTGTGTCCTACTTTTTTCTGGTTAATTGTCCGCCTTACAACCGCAACAACATCGTGGGATGTAAAGCCTTTTTCTTTGTAAATATTTAAAATACCGTCCATTTATTTCTCCGGTTACTGGCTTTAAGCCAGTGATTTTTCTATTTCACAAATTACACTTTTTAATACTGTTTCGATATTTTCGCTTTCTATGGTACATCCGGCAGCCTTTGCATGGCCGCCGCCGCCGAATTTAACTGCAACAATGGATACATCTGCTTTATCATCACTGCGCATGCTTACTTTAAAAACGCCTTTAGTTCTTTCATAAACAAACACAGCAGTTTCGCAGCCGGATATACCTTTTAAATAGTTAACTATTTCGGAAAGCCCTTCACTTGTTGTTCCGCACTGAGCAATTTCATTTTCTGTAAGATATGAATATACAATTTGACTATTAAAGCAGTTTTTCATATTGCAAAGTGCTTTACCCATAGCCTTGGCTTCTGAATATTTTCTTGTATTAAATATAGTATTATAAATTTTATTAAAATTAAAGTTATATTTAATAAGCTCAGAAGCAAACAGAAGTGTTTGACTTTTTGTTGACGTATGCCTGAATCCGCCTGTATCAAATACAATACCTGAATATATGCAGGCTGCTATATCATCAGGATTTGAAAATTTGCCGAATAAATCCCTTATTATTAAATATATTATCTCGCTTGATGACGAGCTTTCATCATCTACATAATTATATATACCAAAATAAGTATTGCTCTTATGATGGTCAATATTTATTCTAACAGGCGTATTGCTGTAAACTTGGGCAAACTCACCTAAGCGCTGAATATCGCCGCAGTCTACTGCAACATAAATATCAGGTTTAAAATCTGTTATGTTATGTTCAATAACACCATTTACAGGTATAACATCAAAAGTATCAGAATATTCCTCAATAAACACTTTAGCTTTTCCGCCAAGCTGGTTTATAGCCATAGCCAATGCACATGAAGCCCCAATAGCATCGCCGTCAGGGCTTGTATGAGCCGAAATAGCTATATTTTTGCCTGAAAATATTATATTGCGTATATCTTTAATATTATTATTCATCATCAGAATCACTGCTTCCGCCTGATACTTCTTTAATAAGTTTATCCATTCTTATGGCATACTCTACTGAATCATCAAGTTTGAATATAAGCTCTGGAGTATTTCTTAAATTAACTCTTTCAGCAAGAAGATGACGCATAAAGCCTGAAGCATTTTTAAGACCGGTCATAACGCTTTGTTTTTCTTCGTCATTTCCAAGTACTGATATAAATGCCTTGCAGTATTTAAGGTCTGCTGTTGTTTCAACCCTTAAAACACTTGTCATGCTTTTAATTCTTGGGTCTTTAACCTCTGTGCGTATTATGTTGGCAAGCTCTCGTGCAAGCTCGTCATTTATTCTGATCATTCTTGTGTTTGGTTTTCTCATAATATCACCTTATCTTGGAACTTCTTCCATTATAAACGCTTCAAGAGTGTCACCCATTTTAACATCGTTAAACTTTTTAATTACAATACCGCATTCATAACCGGTATTTACTTCTTTAACATCATCTTTAAAGCGTTTAAGGCTTTCCATTTCGCCTTCGTAAATAACAATTCCATCACGAATTACTCTTATTTTTGAATTTCTTATAAATTTACCGTCAAGAACATAGCTGCCGCAGATTGTGCCTACACCTGAAGCTTTATAAATCTGTCTAACTTCCGCATGGCCTGTAACTTTTTCTACATAAACAGGGTCAAGCATACCCTTCATTGCAGCGCTGATATCCTCAATAGCATTGTAAATTACTCTGTATAAACGAATATCAACTTTTTCATTATCGGCAAATACCTTTGCAGCAGGCTCCGGACGAACATTAAAGCCTATTATAATAGCGTTTGACGCACTGGCAAGCATTATATCCGACTCTGTTATTGTTCCAACACCGCCATGAATTATGCGCACACGCACTTCTTCGTTAGAAAGTTTTTCAAGACTCTGCTTAACAGCTTCAACTGAACCCTGAACATCAGCCTTAACAACTATATTAAGCTCTTTAACATTACCTGACTGTATCTGACTGAAAAGGTCATCGAGTGAAACCTTATTAGGTGTGTTTTTAATAAGCTCTGTTTTGTTTTTTGCAACAACACTTTCAGCAACCTGGCGTGCCTGTTTCTCATTTTCAGCGGCATAGAAACTGTCACCAGCTGAAGGAACTTCAGAAAGACCAAGAATTTCTACAGGTGTTGAAGGACCAGCTTTTTTAACTCTGCGGCCTTTATCATCCATCATTGCTCTTATTCTGCCATAAGCACAGCCGGCAACAATAGGGTCACCTACATTAAGTGTTCCGTCCTGAACAAGTACAGTAGCTACAGGACCGCGGCCTTTGTCAAGCTGGGCTTCTATAATTGTACCCCTTGCCTTTTTGTCAGGGTTAGCTTTAAGTTCCTTCATTTCTGCAACAAGGGTTATCATTTCAAGAAGTGTGTCAATTCCTGTTTTCTTAACTGCTGAAACAGGAACACAAATTGTTTCACCGCCCCAGTCTTCTGCCATTAAGCCGTATTCAACAAGTTCCTGCTTAACTCTGTCTGGATTAGCACCCTGTTTATCAATTTTATTTATAGCAACTATAATCTCAACTCCAGCTGCTTTTGCATGATTAATAGCTTCTACAGTTTGAGGCATAACACCATCATCTGCTGCTACTACAAGAACAGCTATATCCGTAACCTGAGCACCACGCATACGCATAGCTGTAAATGCCTCATGTCCTGGTGTATCAAGGAATGTAATCGGCTTTCCGTTAATCTGTACTGTGTAAGCACCTATATGCTGTGTAATACCGCCAGCCTCACCGCTTGTAACATTGCTGTGACGGATAGAATCAAGAAGTGAAGTTTTGCCATGGTCTACATGACCCATAACAACAACTACAGGAGGTCTTTCTTTAAGTTTTGATTCGTCCTCTTCCTCTTCGGAAAATACCTGTTCAAATATATCTTTTTCTTCTTCAAGCTCAAGAATAACATTATACTTTTCAGCAATTTCTGAAGCTGTATCAAAGTCAAGTGTTGAGTTTGGTGTCATAACCTTGCCTTCAAGGAAAAGCGCTTTTACAAGCTCAGAAACCTTTTTGCCTAAAGTTTCAGCCAACTCTCCTAATGTAAGCTCAGCAGGTATTTTCTTTATTTTAAGCTCATCATCTGCTTCCTCTTTTACAGGAGCAGGCTTAACTTCCGGAACTTTCTGTTTCGGCTGGTTATTTTTGTTATTCTTATTTTTCTGGTTATTCTGATTGTTTTTGTTATTCTTTGAAAACTGCTGGTTTGAAGCCTTCTGGCCTGAACCCTGATTATTTTTCTGCTCTTTATAATCATTAGAACCTTGCTGCCTGTTTCCTGACTTATCAAAATTTTTGTTTTTATTTTCTTTATGGCTGTTAAATTTTTGATTATTAGCCGCGTATTTGTTGTTCATATCGTCTTTTTTATTTTTAGGTGTATTGTCTGTTTCTGTTTTCTGTTGAGGTTCTTTTGACTTAGCGTTTTCTGATAAATTATTGTCAGTGCCTTTTTTAGCCTCAGCAGAGTTTGATTTGCTGCTTGAAAAAGCATTTCTTAGCCTATCAGCAAAATCAGCATCTACTCCGCTTAAATTTGTAACTGTTACTCCAAATTCCTTTGCCTTTTCAATAATAGTTTTGCTGCCTATGTTTAACTCCTTTGAAAGTTCATATATTCTAACTTTTGACAAAGGCTCCACCTCCTATAAACATACATCAGACACGTTTTTCATACAATTTTTTCAGCTGCCGCGCAAATCCCTCATCGACTATAGCAGCAGTTGAACGCAAATCCTTTCCAATAGCCCTGCCGATACTTTCTTTATTTTCCGTACAAATAAATTCTACATTATTCTGTAAGGCTGTATTGCTGAATTTCTTTTTTGTATTATCAGACGCATCTTCCGATATTATTAATAACTTTACTTTTCCGCTTTTTATAGCTTTCTCACATGGAAGCTCTCCAGAAACAAGTTTGCCTGCTCTCTGGCACAACCCCAAAAGAGATAAAAATTTATTGTTCTCCTGCGGCATTTAAAAGCTCCTCTCTAAGCTTTTCATATACCTCTGCCGGAACAGGTGTTTTAAAACTTCTCTCAAGGCCTTTAGTTTTCTTTGCCTTTTCAAGACATTCCAAATTAGGGCATATGTATGCTCCTCTGCCCGGTTTTTTACCTGTAAAGTCCACACTGAACTGGCCGTTTTCGCTTTTTACCACTCTAACAAGAGTGCGCTTATCTTTCATCTCCTGGCAGCCTGTGCATTTTCTCAGAGGAATTGATTTCTGTTTCATGTTATTTCCTCCTTTAATTAATTATTCTTCTTCAGGCATATCAGATGCTTCATTAAGCTCTGTTTCTCCATTTACATTTTCAGTGCTTTCATCTGTTTCAGGTAATTCTATTTCATCATCAAGGAAACCAGTTTCAGCCGCCTGTGTTTCACTCTTAATGTCAATTCTCCAGCCTGTTAATTTTGCTGAAAGGCGAGCATTCTGACCCTCTCTGCCAATTGCCAGTGAAAGCTGATGATCAGGAACAACAATCTTTGCGCTCTGTTCAGCTTCATTTACTTTAACAGCTACAACCTTTGAAGGACTTAAAGCAGATGCAATAAATACCTGCGGGTCTTCGTTCCATTCAATAATGTCTATCTTTTCACCGTTAAGCTCGCTTACTATAACATTTACTCTGCAGCCGTTTTGTCCAACACAAGCACCAACAGCATCTACATTAGGGTCTTTAGAGTAAACAGCAATTTTTGTTCTTGAACCTGCTTCGCGGGCTATGCTCTTAATTTCAACTGTTCCGTCATGAACCTCTGGAACCTCCTGCTCAAAAAGTCTTTTAACAAGCTCAGGATGTGTTCTTGAAATATAAATCTGCGGTCCTTTTGTTGTCTGCTTAACCTCAAGGACATAAACCTTAATTCTATCAGGGAAGTTATATTCCTCACCTGCAATCTGTTCATTAGGAAGCAGTATGGCATCTATTTTGCCAAGCTGAACAATTACGTTTTTCTTTTCGTGCCTTTGAACAATACCAGTAACTATATCTTTTTCTTTTGTTATATACTGGTTATAAAGTATTTCTCTTTCAGCTTCTCTGAATTTCTGCACAACAACCTGTTTTGCTGTTTGAGCAGATATTCTTCCGAAATTTCTCGGTGTGATAACTTCGTTATAAGTATCACCTATATGATAATTAGGCCCAAGTATTCTTGCTTCAGCATAAGAAATCTGTGTAGCCGGGTCTTCTACCGTTTCAACAATTTCTTTTTGGGCATAAACCGCAACCTCGCCTGTTTCGCGATTAATTTCAACTTTGATATTCTGAGATGAACCAAAATTCTTTTTGCATGCGGAAACAAGTGACGCTTCTATTGCGTCGAATATAATTTCTTTGTCAATTCCTTTTTCTTTTTCGATAATGTTAAGAGCTTCAATAAATTCAGCCTTATCAACTTTATCCATTTTAAAACCCCCTTAAAATATCACAGCAAGCCGCACGGAAGCAACGCTTTTCTTTTCAAATTTTAATTCTTGTCCATTATCATCTGTTATTATAATATTATTGTCCATAAGCCCTATAAGAGTTCCCTGATATTCCTTTGAACCGTTAAATGGTTTATAAAGCTTAATATCAACTATTTCCCCTGAGTATTTTTCAAAATCACGTTCTTTTTTAAGAGGCCTGTCAATTCCAGGTGAGCTTACCTCGAATAT
>CALWHR010000041.1 GCA_944380455.1 uncultured Clostridia bacterium | reverse complement strand
GCTATGGCAAAGTCTTTCTGGCCGGATATTGGGTACATTCCGTCTACATTAAGAAGTGCAAAAGCTGTGTCTGCCCATTCAGGGTGAATATTTGTTATCTGCTCATAAGCGCCTTTTGCCCAGTCGTATTCTGTGCCGGATTTGCCCCATTCCTCAGCACCGTGGCATATAATTCTTATGGTTTTTTCAGGCTCGTAGCCGCTGTCTTTAATTGCCTTTGCTATGCCTAATATTGTGGCAACACCGGATGCATCGTCATAAGCTGAATGGAAGTATCCGTCATAATGAGCAATGAGCATTATTGTTTCATCGCTTTTGCCCGGAATTTCTCCCCATACGTTTTGAGATTTGCCGTCTTTTTCAACTACACTTTTAACATCAAGTGTAACAGTAGCTTCTCCGCCGTTTTCGTCTATAAGGCTCTTTAAACGGTCAAAGCCCTGTTTATTTATGGCAAGAGCAGGAGCATAGTCAGGTCCGCATATATCCTGCACACCTATTGTAGTGTCACTGTACTGTGCATAGCCGGCATAGTTATAAGCAATAACGGCTTTTGCTCCGTTAAGATATGCCTCATAAGCCGGGTGATTAATCCACCATTCGTTATACTGGTCAATTTCTATTAATGCGATTTTTCCCTCAACGTCAACATTTTCAAAGTCTGCTGCTGTACCTTTGCCGCAGTATACAACACTTACAGGTTCCATATCGCATATAAGGTTTGTAGCATATCCCCCAAGAGATATATAATCGTTTTCGTCAAAGTATAATCTGCCTTTTTTAAACGTCTAGTTGTCACATGTGAATGTGTCTATTGTCACATTTTAAAGGCCTATTTCTTTCATTGTTGAATAAATAAAGTCTGCAGCTTCCTTTTCGGCAGGGCTTCCGGCGCTTCTGTTGCCAACATCTGGATTATCGCCTAAAGAGGATATTTTATCCATTACCTGCTCTGAAAATTCTGTGTCTATGTAACTGAAAACATCTGTGGTTTTATCAGATGAAATTTTTGTTTCTTCTGACACATCAACTGTATTTTCCGTCTGTTCCGGTTTTGCTGTTTCTTCTGCTTTAACTTCTGTCTGAGCAGTGTTTTCGGGTGTTTCAACTGTTTCTGCTGTTTCAGTTGTTTTAAGGACCTGTCCCGGGAATATAACATCCGGATTTTCAATCGAGTTGATTTCGGCAAGCTTCATAAATGTTGTGTTGTAAATTTGGGATATACCCCAAAGTGTATCCCCCTTTTTAACTGTGTACTCGCCCTGTGATGCTGCGGCAGGTAACGATACCCCAAGCACTATAGATGCCGCTAAAATCATAGAAATAAACCTTTTTTTCAATTACATTCTTTGCCCCCTTTAAAATTATAAAAAATAATATTAAGTATATTTATCACACCCTTACGGGAAATGATCGAAAAAAGATTGAAAAAGTTTATAAATACTAAACTTAATTATTATTTTTAATAAACTGATATATATTATACATGTAATGGAAAAAAATGCAATATAAATTTATAATTTACTTAAAAAAATACAAAAAAAGTCCTTATTTGAGTTTGTATGTTCAAATAAGGACTTTAGAATTATAAAATAAATTGTTTAACAGTCTTAAATTCAGACGAAATAACGGCATAAGTTTAAAACATGTCTTAAATAAAGGGTTTTCAAAACATTTGGCTTCAAATTTCGAGTTGATTTTTAAATTTAAAGCATTAATTTTGATTTTTTTCTATAATTTGAATTTCTTTTTTCCGGTTCTAAATTATTCAATTTGCATTTTGAATAAACAGTATTAAAAAATTATTTTTATTCAAAATATTTATTGATTACATTGTATGATGTTTGTGCTTTTTCCAAAAAAATCTCGTCTGTATTATCAGGCTCAAGGGTGAGAGTTAAGTTGTAGCCGCCTTTTTTAAGAATGGAAGAAATAAGCTTTAAATCTTCTGCGTCTGTTTCATCAACAAAAGGACGGTTTCTGTCTTTGTCGCAGCCGCTGATATGCACGTCTTTGCAGTAGTCAAGTATGCCGAGAGCATTTTTGTATTCCTCGCCGTTTACCTTCATGTGGTAAAAATCTATAATCATTTTTACATTTGTTCTGTCAACATCTCTCATGAGCTGGTAAGCTTCGGGAACATAGTTTACAAAATCGCAGTAGTATTTCTGAAGGCCTTCTATAAGTACATTAAGGCCGTATTTATTAGCTTCTTTAGCCGTAATTGAAATAAATTTTCTGCCTTGATTATAGGCTTTTTGTTTATCGTAGTCCTTTGGAAGCCTTCTGGCTGCCGGTGCGCCTATGCCTATATTTTTAATTCCTAAATCAAAGGCTCTTTTGCTTAATAGCGCTGCATAGGCCGCTGTTTTTTCTTCACTAAAGCCGTCGCCTACTATAGGAAGGTTATCTTTGCAGTAGGAGTTATAGCCTAAAACAGGTATGTCTATTTCCTTAACTTCTTTAACAAGTTTTTCAAAGCTTTCATCGCTCATGGCGGCTATTTCAAAGCCAGGAAGCACAACGTAATCAAATCCGGCTTTTTTGGCGTTTTCGATATTTTTTGAAAAAACACATAATCCTTTAAGCATTTAATTTCTCCTACCTTTCATAAAATGTATATTCTTCCTGTATTTCATCTATAGGTACGTCACGATTTAATAAAAGCGACGTTGTTTCATAGTGAATATCGTTTACCCTTGACAAGTCTTTTGCACGGTATCTTGCTTCTTTTTCACTGTCGGTTAAAACATCGTATACACTGCGGACAACAAAATCGTTTACGTTTGAGCCGTTTCGGAACTGTGTCCATATAGGTATAAAAGAGACTTTGGTAATTTCAGCCGGGTTATCGTCTATTTTTTCAACTGAAATATTAAGTATTATGCTTGCGTTTCTTGGCGGTGTTGTTTGGGAAGATATAAAGTTTCCCATAGAGTACATAACATAGCCTTTTCGTGTTGTGCCGTCAGCATTTGTAATTTCCCTGACTTCCATAGGCTCTAAAACATGAGGGTGGCTGGCTACTATAATATCCGCTCCGCACTGGAACATAAAATCCACCCAGTTTTTCTGCTCATCTGTAGGCTCTATAACGTATTCAGTACCCATGTGTGGCATAACAACTATAAAATCAGGATTAAGTATTTTTGCTCTTTCAATATCGTTTTTAACTGCTGTTTCGTTAAGAAGGTTTACATTGTATTGGTTTTTAACCGGTATTCCGTTTGTACCGTAGGTATAGGATAAAAATACAAATTTAATGCCGTTTATTTCTGTTATTTCTATATTATCCCTTTCTTCCTGGGAGCGGTTTGTTCCTACATGTTTTATTTCTAAAGAATCCAGAACATCAAGAGTGCGGCAGAGGGCATCAGTACCTTGGTCCATACAGTGATTGTTGGCTGTTGTAAAAAAGTCAAAACCGGCATTTTTTGCGGCCGAAGCAAAGCTGTCTGGAGTATTAAAGCACGGATAATCCTGTGCGCCTATTTCGTCACCGCCTAAAACTGTTTCAAGGTTTCCTACAACATAATCGGCTTTATTGAAATACTTTTTAACGGCTTCAAAATTATGGTCAAATTCGTATGTACCCGTTGCGCTGTCGTAGCTTTCCTCGTACTGATAGCTGTGTACCATTAAATCCCCGGTAAAGCTTAAAAGTGCCTGCCTTATAACTGGTTCTTTAGGCTCTTCAAGTGTTTCCTGCTCTTTTTCTTCATTTTCTGAAGAAGATGAAGAAATTTCAGCAGAATTTTCAGTTGATGAATACGATGAAGATATGTTTTTATCACTGCTTGAGCAGCCTAAAAGGCAGAAAAGGAAAACAACAGTAATTAAAAGAAACAGTATTTTATAAAGTCCTGTACTTGGCTTTTTGTGTTTCATATAAGTTATTACCCTCCGTGTCAATAACAACTATAGCCGGAAAATCCTCTACATAAAGCTTTCGTATTGCTTCGGCGCCTAAATCTTCATAGGCTATAATTTCCGCTGATTTTATATGACTTGATATTAAAGCGGCAGCTCCGCCGGTTGCGGCAAAGTATACGGCTTTATTTTTTTTCATTGAGTCTATTACCTGCTCATTTCTTGCGCCTTTTCCTATCATGCCTGTTTGACCGTGAGCCATTAAAAATGGTGCGTATGAATCCATACGGTAGCTGGTTGTAGGGCCTGCCGGGCCTATAACTGAGCCTGGCTTTGCAGGGGCCGGGCCTGCGTAATAAATTACGGCATTTTCCATATCAAAAGGAAATTTGCCTGTTTTGTTGTAGTCCTCTATCATTCTTTTGTGTGCCGCATCACGGGCGGTATATATTGTTCCTGTTATTTTTACAATATCCCCGGCTTTAAGCTTTGAGGCGTCTTCTTTAGTTAATGGGGCAGTTACTTTTATTTCCATTTTAAATACCTCCGTTTTTAAATTTCGCATACGGCATGCCTTGTTACATGGCAGCTTATATTTACAGCTATAGGCATACAAGCTATATGTGTGGCGAAAGTTTCTATATTTACGGCAAGAGCTGTTGTTTTTCCGCCTAAGCCCTGAGGGCCTATACCGGTTTTATTTATTTTTTCCAAAAGCTCAATTTCCATTTCTTTAATATGCTCCAAACTGGAATGGCTGCCTACAGGGCGAAGGAGAGCTTTTTTGGCAAGAAGTGCGCTTGTTTCAAAATTTCCGCCGCAGCCAACACCTACTATCATAGGCGGGCATGGGTTAGGACCTGCTGCCTCAACGGCGCTTAATATTGCTTCTTTGGCGCCTTCAATGCCGTCTGCCGGTTTAAGCATAAATATTTTGCTCATGTTTTCACTGCCGGCGCCTTTAGGAGCTATTTCTATTTTTA
This sequence comes from uncultured Clostridia bacterium, assembly GCA_944380455.1. Lineage (GTDB taxonomy): Bacteria > Bacillota > Clostridia > Lachnospirales > Anaerotignaceae > Neoanaerotignum_A. The sequence goes on along the minus strand of CALWHR010000041.1, from coordinate 8,516 downwards.
ATTTATCGCATTCAACTATATTGTAATGTATTATAGCCGGTGTATTGTCGTTGGTGTTTACACGTATAAAAGGGTCTTTTACAACGGATTTTCTTAAATAACCCTCTGTATAGCCCTGACGAACTCCTTCGTTAATGGCATCTGTTAATGAGCCGCCTGTAATATGTACATCCTGACCTATTGTAACAAATACAACTGCAAGGCCTGTATCCTGACAGATAGGTATCTGCTCATTTTTGGCTATATCCGCATTTGTAATTAACTGGCTTAACATTTCGCAGCCAACTGGTGAAATTTCGGCTTCTTTAGCTTCTTTAAGTGCATTATATATATCATCGTTTAAGTTGCAGTTAGACGATATACACATTTTTTTAACTTCTTCGGTTATTTTTTGTGTACTGATTTGGCGCATAATAGTCCTCCGTGTGCATAAACTCGAAATAATAATACATCAATTATATCATTTGGTATATTTATTTGAAACAAAATATTATTATTTTAAGAATTTAAAAGATTTAAAAAGTCATATTTTGAATTTAAACTTGTGCTTTAATGTAATTAAAACAACAAAAAACAATGTTTTAGCACTGAATTTTAAGGGTTATCATTTCTTGACAAATATGTAAGTGGGATTTAAAATTGATTAACAAAGGCTAATTGATTATCAATAAGTTTAATTTTTGTTCGGAGGATAATTATGACTTTAGACCAGTGTCCTATAGGCGTAAATTACAGGGTAACGGCTGTTAATGGTCAGGGAGCTTTGCGCCGCAGGCTTCTTGACATGGGCATTACGCCTAAAACTGTTGTTATGATTAGAAAAGTAGCGCCTATGGGTGATCCAATAGAAATTCATCTTAGAGGCTACGAGCTTACAATAAGAATTGACGATGCTAAAAAAATAGAAGTAGCCGAGGAGGAGAAGGCAAAATGATTTTTGCTCTTGGAGGAAATCAGAACTGCGGAAAAACAACGCTTTTTAATCAGCTGACAGGCTCTAATCAGCATGTAGGCAATTTTCCCGGAGTTACTGTTGACAAAAAAGAAGGCACAATAAGGGGCCACAGCGACTGCCTTGTGGTAGACCTTCCCGGTATTTACTCTCTTTCGCCATACACCAGTGAGGAGATAGTTACAAGGGACTTCCTTATTAAGGAAAGACCGGACTGTATTATAAACATACTTGATGCTACAAATATAGAGCGTAATCTATATTTAAGCATGCAGCTTATAGAGCTGGAAATACCTATGGTTATGGCGCTTAATATGATGGACGAGGTTAGGGCAAACGGAAATGCTATTAAAATAAAAGAGCTTCAGGAGCTTTTTGGCGTTCCTATGGTGCCTATTTCAGCATACAAAAATGAAGGTATTGATGACCTTATAGATATTGCCGTTAAAGTTGCCGAAAACAAACAGAAGCCAAAAAGAAAGGACTTCTGCTCCGGCGCCGTACACAGGGCAATTCACGGTATAGCTCATCTTATAGAAGACCATGCCGAAAGGATAAATGTATCTTCACGTTTTGCGGCAATCAAGCTTATAGAAGGCGACGAGCCGATGCGTAATATGCTGCGCCTTACGGATAACGAGCTTGATATGATAGAGCACAACGTAACGGAGATGGAAACGGAGCTGGGAACTGACAGGGAAGCGGCTCTTGCAGATATGCGCTATACGTTTATAGAAAGTGCATGTAAGGATACGGTTATTAAAAGAGGCGAAAGCAAGGCTCACCTTAGAAGTGTTAAAATAGACAGTGTGCTTACACATAAAATATTTGCCATACCTATATTTATAGGCATTATGCTTTTAATGTTTTACTTAACATTCGGTGTAATAGGTGCTTTATTAAGTGATATACTTACATATTTTATTGACAGCATAACTGCCGCAGCAGACTATGGCCTTACTGTTTACGGTATTAATCCTGTTGTGCACTCACTTATAATTGATGGCATATTTGCCGGTGTGGGAAGTGTTTTAAGCTTTCTGCCGGTTATAGTTACGCTGTTTTTCTTTTTGTCTATACTTGAAGACAGCGGTTATATGGCTCGTGTGGCATTTGTAATGGACAAGCTTTTAAGAAAAATAGGTCTTTCAGGCAGAAGCTTTGTGCCTATGCTTATTGGCTTTGGCTGTTCCGTTCCGGCTATAATGAGCGCCAGAACACTTGCCAGCGAGAGAGACAGAAAAATGACAATACTTCTTGTGCCTTTTATGAGCTGCTCGGCTAAACTGCCTATATACGCCCTTTTTACTGAAGTATTCTTTACAAAATACAAACCACTTGTTATGATAGTTTTATACTTAATGGGTATATTTATAGGTGTTTTAAGCGGCTATATGTTTAACTCAACAGTATTTAAAGGCAACCCAGTGCCTTTTGTTATGGAACTGCCTAACTATCGTTTTCCAAGCTTTAAAAGCGTTGTGCTGCTTATGTGGGATAAGGCAAAGGATTTTCTTGTAAAGGCATTTACAATTATATTTGTGGCAACTATTGTTATTTGGTTCTTACAGACATTTGACACCAGATTTAATGTTGTAAGCGACAGCTCTTACAGTATGATGGCTTTAATAGGCAAGTTTATATCCCCTGTATTTGAGCCTTTAGGCTTTAACGACTGGAGAGCCTCAACAGCACTTATTACAGGCTTTAGCGCAAAAGAGGCTGTTGTAAGCACATTTGCCGTATTAACAGGCGGCGGAGCTAATCTTAATGCTGTTTTAACAACTATGTTTACACCGCTTCAGGCATTTTCGTTTTTAACATTCTCGCTTTTATATACCCCTTGTGTTGCGGCTATTTCTGCTGTTAAGCGTGAAATGCACAGCGGTTTTGCGGCGCTGGGTGTTGTTGTGTTCCAGATAGTTACAGCATGGATAGCGGCTTTTATAGTGTATAATATAGGCGGATTTATAGTTGGTCTTTTTTAGGAGGAATTAAGATGTTTGGCCTGCAATGGTACGATATACTGCTTGTTGTTATTGTTTTTCTGCTTTTTTATACATCAATACGCAAAATGCAGAAAAATGCAAAAAACGGCTGCGGACACAACTGCTCCGGCTGTTCGGTTAAAAACTGCCCGAGCAAAAATATTATAGAAGATAAGAAAAAATAAGTTACAACGGCGTAACCATGCCTTTTGGCGGTATACGCCGTTTTTATATTTTGGAGGAGGAATTTTATGGATATTGAAATTCGTGAAATGACAAAAGATGACTGGCCGGAAGTTTCCGAAGTTTATTCGTTTTGGCTTAAAAACGGAAATATTACATTTCATAAAACATGTCCGTCTTATGATGAATGGAACAAAGGTCATTTAAATGACTGCCGGTTTGTGGCTGTTTCAAAGGGAAAGGCAGTAGGCTTTTGCGTACTTAGCCCAACATCACAAAGAGAGGTATATAAAGGTGTTGTAGAGTTAAGCATATACATAAAAAAGGAATTTACAGGCATGAAAATAGGCAAAATGCTTATTGAAAAGACAATAGAAGAAAGCGAAAATAAAGGCTATTGGACTATTTTTGCTTCGGCCTTTTCAACAAACAGGCAAAGTATTAATCTGCTTCAGAAATGCGGTTTTAGAATTATTGGATATAGGGAAAAAATCGGGAAGGATAAGTACGGTCGGTGGCAGGACACAACTTATCTGGAGCGCCGCAGCAAAAAAATAATGTAATAAAAAACACGCGGAATTTATATATCCGCGTGTTTTGCATTTTCAGTTTTGATAAATATAGTAAAACGGTGATTTATTTTTGTTTTCAAATAATTCGGCCAATTTATTGTAAATTCCGTTATCTGTACTCATTTGTGCCTGTGAAAACAGATATCCAAAAAGAGAAGATGAATTGTTTCTGGCATCTACAAATTCACAGTAATAAAAAGCATCAAGAGATTTTAAGTTTTCCATAAACTGGTCGTAAGAAGCTATGTTATCTATTAAACCGGCGTCTTTTGCCTGCTGTGCTGAAAATACACGGCCGTCAGCCAATGTTTTAACCGTTTCTAAAGGCAGATTTCTTGACTGAGCAACGATATTAACAAATATCTCATAGTTTTCGTCTATTATAGACTGAAGAATCTGTCTTTGCTCATCGGTATAGCCGCTGTAGCCGAACATGTCTTTGTTTGCGCCGCTTTTTACATTGTTTTCTTTTATTCCAAGCTTATCCATAAGGCCGCTTAAATCGTAATTCTGCATTATAACGCCTATAGAGCCTGTAAGAGTCATTCTTCCAGCATAAATTTCGTCTGCTGCCATGGCTATGTACAAAGCGCCGCTGGTAGCCTGGTTTCCCATATAGGCATAAACAGGCCGGCCGGTTAATTCTTTATACTTCATTATCTTTTGGTACATTTCATCGCTTTCGTATGTGCCGCCGCCAGGTGAGTTAAGATAAAGTATCAAGCCTTTATTATTGTCATCATCAATAAGGCGGTCTATTTCATCAAGTGTCCACTGATGGTTATATCCAGTAGAATACATGCCGCTATCAGCAATAGTACCTTCAAAATACAGTGTTTCAACATAATCAGTATTATGTGATACGGCAGCAACTGCATCTGATGAAGATGTTATTGAGCTTGAAACGGAACCCACAGCATTGCCTATTGCTGCTAATATAGCTATTATAGCTACTAAAATAGCTATACCTATAGCTATAACTGTACCGCCTGCCGCGGCTAAGGCTATAAGACAGCCTGTTTTTGAGCTTTTGTTTTTTGTGTTTTGGGTATTATAGTCATATCCGTTTGGCTGGCTGTTAAAGCTGCCCATATTGCTGTTCATGCTGTCCATTGGAATACCTCGCTTTTATGTATTATTCGTATGGCTCAAAAAATCTTCTTTCGTACTCCTCGCGTAATTCATCGCGGAAGTTAGGGTGTGCGATTTTAATAAGAGCCTTTGCTCTTTCTTTAAGTGTTTTGCCTTTAAGAAGTGCTATTCCATATTCTGTAATTACATAGTGAACATCGTTTCTTGATGTGGTAACGGCTGCGCCTTGGTCAAGGAAAGGGACGATACGGCTCACCTTTCCGCCTGCCGCTGTGGAAAGCATGGCTATAATGCTTCTGCCGCCTTTGCTCATAGCAGCGCCGCGGACAAAGTCTACCTGACCGCCTACACCGCTGAACTGTTTAAGGCCTATGCTTTCGCTTACTACCTGACCCATAAGGTCTACCTGTATACAGCTGTTTATGGATACAACATTATCGTTTTTGGCAATTATTGTAGGGTCGTTGACAAAATCAACAGGGTTCATTGAAATTTCCGGGTTATCGTCTATAAAGTCATAAAGTCTTTGTGTACCCATTACGAATGTTATAACACTTCTGCCCGGCTCTACCTGTTTGTTTTTGTTGTTGATAATACCGGCAAGCATAAGGTCTATAATGCCGTCGGAAGCCATTTCGGTATGGAGGCCAAGGTTCTTTTTGTCCCAAAGGAATGTAAGAACAGACTCTGGAATAGAGCCGATACCGAGCTGGAGACAGTCGCCGTCTTTAATAAGTGATGAGCAGTATTTGCCTATTTTGTTTTCAAGTATGCCTATTTTTGCTGGCTGCATTTCAAGTATAGGCTCGGAGTGCTCAACTATAAAATCTATGTCGCGGACATGAATAAGGTTACCGCCGAAAGTACGCGGCATGTACTCGTTTACCTGTGCGATGACTATTCTTGCGCATTCAGCCGCAGGCTTTGTGTAATCGCTTGATGTGCCGAAGGAGCAGAAGCCGTGTTTATCCGGGCGGCTTACCATAACAAGGGCAACATCTACTGGAAGCTCTTCTCTGAAAAGCTTAGGTACTTCGTGGAAGAAACCTGGTGTGTAGTTGCCTGAGCCGTTGTTTACTGCTTCTCTTGTGCAGTTGCTTACAAAAAAGCCGTTAAATACAAAATGGCCTTTCATTTCAGGACGTGTATATTTTCCTTCGCCAAGGGAAACAAGGTGGCAGATTTCTACGTTTTCGTACATTTCATAGTTTTCTACAAGTGTATCAATAAGGTATGTAGGCTCTGCTGCGGCATGGCCTGTAACTACACGGTCACCGCTTTTTATATAGCTTATGGCTTCTTTAGCGGTAACTATTTTAGAAGCGTAAATTTCTTTCCAATCTGGAATATTCATTAATTAATACCTCCTTAAAAAATAATAACGGATAGATGATATATAAGCGGCAAACGAAAAAAAGAATTCATAAAAAGCCGCTGTGATAATATATTACAGGTTTTTGGTTAATTATGCAATGAAAATCGTTAAATAGTCATATTTGTAAAGCTTTAAAAGCTGTTTTTTTAACGGATAAAAAGTGGTAAAATATAATACTGAGGTGATATAAATGAAACTTGCACTGATTCAGATTAAGGCATACAGTATTGTTGATTACATTGAAAATGCAGGACATATTTTAGAAATGATTGAAAAAGCCGCTGAAAAAAAGCCGGATTTTGTACTGCTTCCGGAATGTGCTTACCCTTGCTATGTGCTTAATAATAATGAAATAATTGATAAAGCTCTGGAACATGGGGTTTATTTAACAGAAGAAATGAAAAAACTCTGTTTAAAACATGGTTTTTATATCGCCTGCGGTATGGCTGTAAGGGAGAAAGGTGTAATTAAAAATCAGGCTGTTGCAATAGGAAAAAACGGCGAAATTGTTTATACCCATACAAAAAGCAATATGTGGCACTTTGACAGGACGTATTACGAACCGGGAAGTGAGTATAATGTTTTTGATACTGAGTTCGGAAAAGTAGGTGCTATTGTGTGCGCCGATGGGCGAATGCCTGAAATTTCTGCCATACTTGCAAAAAAAGGCGCAGAAATTATATTAAACCTTGCAAATTTAACTTCAGCGGGATTTAATTCTCGGTGTCTTACAAACCCTCAAAAGGAGTATATGCTTTCGGCAAGATGCCGAGAAAACAATGTTTATATGGCGCTGTGCTGCAAAACAGGTGTTGAAGGTGAAGTTTTGTCTAATGCCGGCGGAAGCTGTGTTATAGCGCCTGATGGTGAAATTATATGCTCTCTTAAACCTGATGAAGAAGAAATATTATACTGCGACATTGATATTTCCCAAAGAAATGAATATTTACCGCAAAAAAGGCCATATCTTTACAATATAATAAGTAAAAACACAGAGGATTTGCCTGTTGTTGAATTTATGGAGCGTAAGTTTAATATTTCCGGTGATGTTAATTATATATCGGCATCGGCTTTTAAATGTGAAAATTTAGAGGATTACATTAATAAGGCACAAAAACATATTAATTTAGGAAGAATCTGCAAAGCTCAGTTTATGTTTCTGCCTGAAACAGGATTTGTGTGTAATGAAAATGTATTAATAAATAGAATAAGTTCTATGCTTAATGAGGGAGAAATGGTCTTGATTTCTTCTTATAATAATGAAAATAAAATTTATGCCGCTCTTATATTGCCAAATGGTATAGAGGCTATTTGGAACAAAACTGATGATAATACACAAGGGTATTACTGCGCTGAAACAAAGATAGGAAAAATAGGAGTTATTTTCGGCGATGAAATATTGATACCGGAAATAATACGTGTTTATACTTTAAACGGATGTGCCGCTGTTTTTGTATACAGCGGAGAGAAAAGCGAAATTTATGATAAGATTTTAAAAACAAGAGCAGCTGAAAACAGAATATACATGGTTAGAAATACTATTGATAATGTTTTGTGTGCCGAAATGGTATCCCCTGACGGAAATATGATTTTTTCAACACTTAAAGATAAGGAGCAGACATCGGGAGGATATATTAATCAGTTTAATGCCGCTTTAAAGGATGTAGTTCCGGGAACAAATGTTATTTTCGGCAGAAAGCCTGAGTGTTTTGCTGAATTGGGAGAATAATAAATTGAAATTATCAAGTAAGATATGTATATATACGTAATAAAAGGTACAATATATAGTATATAAAACTTAAAAAAACAGATATCTGAAAAAAGTTTAAAAAAGTTTAAAAAAAGTGTTGACTTTTTTCCTAAAGAGAGTATAATACTATCTTGTCGCCGGGAAAACCGTCAGACAAAAACTGACAATTTCAAATCTAAGTTAAAAACTTGAAAAAATAAATAAAAAATGCTTGACAAAGAAATGAAGTTGTGATAAGATATTGAACGCTGACGGCGAGAGCTGAAAGCGAAAAAAGACATTGAACCTTGAAAACTGAACAGTTGAAAATAAACCAAAACCCAAAGTTAATTCAAAGAGCTCGAAAAGAGCGAAGTAATTTTAGGAAACAAAAAAAGTCAGTTAGTAACTGAGAGACAAACTTTAATTTGAGAGTTTGATCCTGGCTCAGGATGAACGCTGGCGGCGTGCTTAACACATGCAAGTCGAACGAAGAAATATTAGATGAGAGCTTCGGCAGGAATTTAATAAATCTTAGTGGCGGACGGGTGAGTAACGTGTGGGCAACCTGCCTTATACTGGGGAATAATCACTGGAAACGGTGACTAATACCGCATAATGTCTT
>CALWHR010000040.1 GCA_944380455.1 uncultured Clostridia bacterium | reverse complement strand
CTTTTTGTTTTTTAATAAATACAGCAATTACTATTTGAACTAAAAAAATTAAGACTATAGTTTTATCTATAGTCTTAATCTTTATAATGTGTACAAATATTTATTTTTTATTTTTAATAAGTTATAGGGAGTTTTCATTATCTTCCCTTAGCGGCATAAGCATCTGCTACTTCTTTACGAAGCTCAGCTCTTATAGCCTCTTCTTTAGCTGAAATCTCAGGGTTATCTTCATAGAATACATAGAAGTTAGGGTCAACTTTGCCCTTTCCAAGATAACGTGCCTGATAATCCTTGAATATAGTAAAGAATTTATTTCTAAGTATGAACAAAGCAATAAGGTTAAATGCAACAGGTCCGGCTGTAACTATACTTACTATTGTCCAGAACATTGTAGCATCCTGACCAGTAAATACGATATAAGCTGTTACGACAACATTCATAAGTGGGAAATAGATTTTAAAGAATAACAAAACTTTATCTCTCAATATAGGATTGTGTCGGAACATATATTTTATTACAGTTGTATAATAAACATAGTAGCCTGTTGTTGTTGTAAGACCAAACATAACAGCCATTATAGCTATAAAGTATGCTGAAAAGCTTCCGAACATTGTCTCATAAGCTGCTATTGTAAGAGTAGCACCTGTAAGACCTGTATCAAGAACGCCTGAACATGCAACTGCAAGAGCTGTTATTGAGCAAACGATTAATGTATCAACAAAAACTTCAAATGAACCCCAGAGACCCTGACGAACAGGATGCTCACAGTCTGCTGAACCATGAATAAGAGGTGATGAACCCATACCAGCTTCATTTGAGTTCATTGAACGGGAAACGCCTGAGTTCATTGCCTGAATTACACTTGCTCCAAGGAAGCCGCCAAAAGCTGCTGTTCCTGTAAATGCATCATGGAAAATATTTACTATTGCTGTTGGAAGATTCTGAATATTTAATATAATTAATACAATTCCGGCTATAAGATAAATAACGCACATGAAAGGAACGCATTTTGTAGCAAAGTTTACAGCTCCCTGTCTGCCGCTCCAGATAAGGTAAAGAACAACAGCAGTATAAATTGAAACAACAACTACCATATTCCAGCCAAATGAAGCATTAAGAATTTCGGCTATTGTAAAGCCCTGAGAACCCTGTACTGTCTGTAAAACAAAGAAGAAAGAGAAGCAAATAGCTAAAGGTCCACCGATTTTAAGTCCCATATCACGGAGAATACCTTTTTCCATGTAGTACATAGGACCGCCGTAATAATTCTCGTTCTCGTCTTTTGAGCGGTAGTAACAGCCAAGTGTAACCTCAACTATTTTTACCATCATTCCGAAGAAAGCCCAAACCCATAACCAGAACACAGCACCATAACCGCCTGTAACCATAGCTGTTGCAACACCGGCTATATTGGCACATCCTACACAACCGCCGATAGCAACACACACAGCCTCAAAAGGTGAAACAGATTTATCATCCTTTTTTCTTGCTTCTTTGCTTGTAAGGCTTCCAAGTGTATTTTTCATTACATGTCCAAAACGGGCAAATGTGAAAAATCCGCTTCTTACTGTAAAGTAAAGCCCTATAAGCATAACAAAAAGTATAAATGGTGCTCCCCAAATAAAATTATTCAGGTTTATTAAAAAATTACCCATATAAATCCCCCCTCCGATTTTAATTTTAATGAGTAAATTTTTTTATAAAGCACAAATATGCTTTATAGTTGTATTATACTTTTGTTAGCAACATACGGGTCAATTGTCAATATTCTAATATATTTATCTGTAAATTCGTTCAATTTTTACCATTGATTATTGAGAATTTAGTATAAATATTCAATTTGTTTGTATGATTTTTGTATACAAAAAAAATTAAATTTTTATATTACACAAATTGCAAAATTTTTTATTGAAATAACACGGTGTTTTTAATGATTTTTTTAACTCCATAATCAACATATATTTTATTGTTTTAAAGCTATAATACATTAATATGCTATTATATATCATTATATATCAAGGTTTTTATAATATTGAGGTTCAAATTAATTATAAATTTATTTTATGATTTAAAGTGAAAAAAATATATTTAATTTATATTCAATATACATTTAGTTAAAACAAAATTAAAACGGTTCTATAACTCTATACTCGTCATAGAGTTGTAGAACCTAATTTTTTTCATGTATCATTTAAAATTTTATATATATTTTTTAATAATTTATTCTAAATAACTTATATTTATTCCATTCTCTTCAAAAACCTTTACTGCTTTAGTCATGTTTTCAGATTTAACAAGTATGTAATCTGTATTGTAAGTAGATACAACAAATATTCCTATTTCGTTTTCGGCAAGTATTTTTGAAACATTATATAGTATTCCTATAAGCGAAAAATCAAGTATTCCGCCTATTCTGAAACAGCACCAGTCTTTATCCTAACATATTACATTCTCGGGAACACTATTGCAGGAACAGACAAGGGATATTTCCTCATCAGTTTTACTTATAAAAACAAATTTATCGTTTATATTTACTTTTGATAAATCTTTTACTTTACATATAGAAAATGTTCCTTTTATAATTTCAATATTCATATTTTACAACCTCTAAGTACACAAAAAAACGGCTTGTAAAACAAGCCGTTTTTTATAGTTATTTTAAAATTAAGCCTCGCCGTTTTCAATGTCTGTCTGATGCATACCTTTGATGATATAAGCAAGTGTCTTAAGGTCGCCACACATGATGTCTTCTTTGCAGTATTTAAGCATTTCGCCGCTGTAACCATCGATAGGTCTAACGATACCCTGACGGTTTACCCAGATTGTTCTGTATCCAAGTTCGTTGCCAGGAACTACGTCATATTTGAAACCGAAACCAGCATGCATCATTTCGTCTACTGTAAGACCAAGTTTCTTCTGTGAAAGAAGGAATCCACCGTGAGCTGGTTTGTAGCAATGTGCATCTTCAGCTGTGATGATGTCATCAACTTCGATACCAGCATTTGAAAGTGTAGCTCTGATGATGTCGTTATCTGTGTTTGTAAGCATTACACATTTTGTGTATTTTCTGAGCTCTTTAATAGCCTCTACTGTATCAGGGAATGCTCTCCAGTGAGCCATTGAATTTGAGAAATCAATAGCATCCTGCTCGTCAAAATCAAAACCAAAGTAATTGCATGTAATACCAAGAGTATCTTTTAATACCTGACGGTATGGTCTGTATGTCTTTATGTAGTCAAACTGAAGTTCTTCCCATTTCTGCTGTACCTGATAAGGTGATGCAGTTGTAATACCTTTTTTATCAAGGAAGCCTTTGAAGAAGTCCTGGATTTCGCCTTCCCAGTCAATAAGTGTTCCGTATACGTCGAATGTAATAGCCTTTGGTACTAATCTTGCCATCTTAAATACACTCCTTATTAAATAGTATTTTTATAATATGTTATCTTCTCTTTGTGGTTTAAGTTCTCTTGAACTTATTTACAATAACCATTATAATTAAATTTATCCATAAGTAAAGCGCCACTTTTTAATGCTTATCATG
>CALWHR010000039.1 GCA_944380455.1 uncultured Clostridia bacterium | reverse complement strand
AGCTTTTTTTTTTTTTTTTATTATGACTGACGAAAGAATTAAAGCAGGGTATGAAAAAGTCAGAAGCGAGTTTATGCTTATTGTTTATTTTGCTGCTTTGGCATCTTTTTTAATTAAAACTTTTGTTTATGGCCCGAATTTCGACAGAAATCTGTTTGAATTTGTTATTCTTATATCTTATCCAGTTTTTCAGGCCATAAGAGCACACCAGTTGGGTTTGGCAATTAAAATGGATAAAGACAAAACTCGAAACAGCTTTTTAACACTGATTATAGTTTTTACCTTTTTAATAGCTTATAGTGTATACAGAATAATAAGTACAGGTATGGATATAGAAAAAGCACTTGAAGTTGTATCTTTTTTGGCTGCATACATAGCCGCTGTTACAATTATAAGAATTTTGTTTATAAAGCTCGAAAATAAGCGATTTAATAACCTTGGTAAAAAATATGACGATTGAACATGAAATACCGCTGTAGCCAACTAAACAGCGGTATTTTTTATGATAATCTAAATAACTATGTTTTTATAATTTACATAATATTATTATGGTAAATTAAAGTGTCTTTATCTGTAAATAGTACAAGTTAATTATGTATCAAAAATAAACTTATACTATATTATAGAGCAAAAGGGTTTTGGAGGTATTTATATGCCAAATATATTTTTAAGTCCATCAGTACAGGAGTATAATGAATACTTAAACGGCGGCAGCGAGGAATACTATATGAATTTAATAGCAGATGCTATGATTCCATATTTAAATTTAAATGGTATTAATTTTACAAGAAATAACATTAATGAGCCGGTTTCTCAGGCTATTAAGGATTCAAATGAGGGAAATTATGATTTGCATTTGTCTATACATTCAAATGCAGCGCCTGAAAACTTAAAAGGCAAAATCTCAGGAGTTGATATATATTACAGTCCAGTCAGCTATTTAGGAAAAATATTTGCGGAGATGCTTGCAGAAAATTATAAGACAATATACTATGACCCTGATAAAGTAAAAATTGTACCAACAACATCTTTAGGTGAAATAAGAAGAACTACAGCACCTGCAGTTTTAATTGAGACTGCATATCATGATAATCCCGAGGATGAGCAGTGGATTAAAGATAATATAGATAATATTGCAAAAGTTCTGGCTATGACTGTTACAGACTTTTTTAACTTACCATTTATTGAGCCAATAGAGCCAGATTATGAAATTGAAGTTAATACAATTGAATAACTGTTAGTATTTTAAAATATGCTTTATCATTTCGCAAAACTGTCGTTTTGCGAAATGATAGTCATGCCTCTCTTTCTGTATTTAATAACCATATTAAAATGCAAATAATCCGTATGATTAATTCATACGGATTATTTATATGTTTTAATTAAAATCTTCTGCGTTTTTTATATCTGTATTTTGGTCTTGAATAATATCCTCCACCTCTGCGGTTTCTGAATATCTTTATTATAATAATTACTGCAATAATTATAACTACTATAACAGCAATTTTTACAATGCTTAAATGACTTGCAAAACCAGTTACAGCATCTTTGATTTTATATAAAACTCTCATAAATATATTAGCTTTTTCAACTGTTCTTGATGAATAAACTTTAGTTTCGGCTAAAACATTGCCGTCAGAATCTTTATATGTTACAGTACCCAATTCAGCACCTTCATCAATCGGAGCTTTCAAAGTTATTGTTGATGCTGTTTCTTCAGAATCAGATTTTGTATACAATATATCCTGATTTGTTACGTTTACTTCGGTAGTAATTGTACCCACATCAGTTTTAGGCAAAAACAGAATTATATCATCTTTTATTACCAAATCAAGAGTATTTCCGCCAGCAGCCTTGTTATATACAAGGTCTGCTGAATATACACTGTCACCATTTTTATTTAATGTAAAATATCCAAAATTATTAAAACCATACTCAAAAAGATTCTTAGAGTCTAACCATCTATTTGGGTCTTCGGAATTATATATAACGGCTATCAGCTGAACATTATCTTTAACTGCTGATGCTGCAACACTGTCACCAGCCTCATCGGTAAAACCTGTTTTAATGCCGTTTGCATATTGATAGTTGTATTCAGAATTTGTGATAAGCAAATTATGGCTTGTCCAATTATAGTCCTGAGTTAAAGCTCCGTCTATCTGCTGAGAGCCTAAGCCGTTTCCGGAAAAGCTTTTTTCTGCCGAAACTTGTTTTATAAGCTCATTTTTCATGCCTTCAACAGCAATTTTAGCCATATCAGATGCAGTTGTATAATGATTGTCATCGTGATATCCATGAGGGTTTGTAAAATGTGTTCCGGTACAGCCAAGTTCTTCAGCCTTTTCATTCATTAAATCAGCAAAAATCTGTTCACACTGAGTAAGACCCATTGAATCATCATTTTTAATTTTTCTTGCTACGGCACATGCAGCAACTACTGCTGAGTCATTTCCGCTTGGTATCATAAGGCCGCGGACAAGATTTTCAGCTGTTATTGACTCACCTACTATGTGCCCTGCCTTGCTGGAATCCAAGCTAACCTCATTAACTTCAGTTCCAACTGTAATAACATCATCTTTGCTGAAATATTCAAGGAAGACCAGTGCAGTCATTATTTTAGTTGTACTTGCTGGGTACATTCTTTTTTCAGCATCTTTGCTGTATAATACCGTACCAGTTCCAGCTTCAATCAAGATTGCTGACTGAGCGTAGACTGATGGTTCAGAAACGGTTTGCGTTATTTGTACAGAATTTTCTGTTGTATTTGTATTACTTTCAT
>CALWHR010000038.1 GCA_944380455.1 uncultured Clostridia bacterium | reverse complement strand
AATGTATATAGCTGCTTCTGAATAGCTTACAGGTGTAAGAACGCCATCTTTTCTAACAAGAGGTGTTGTAAGGCGGTCTTTTTTGGTAAGCTCGCCAAAGCCAAAGCGTCCTTTTGAGCAAAGAACTTTATCGTCAGCCGGTGTTGACTTAACAATAAGATTTTCGTTTGTATGAAGAACTGTTGGACAGCCTACAGAGCAGAATGAGCATGTTGTTTCGGTACATTCCGTATTTGAAGGAACACGTTTGCCGTATGTGAACTTTTCTCCCAAAGCACCTGTTGGGCAGAGATTAATACACTGTCCGCAGGAGATACAGTCAGTTTCTTTAAGCGGCTGATTGAGAGAAGGGCAGACAATAGTGTCAAAACCACGGCTTACAAGACCGAGAGCTGTACGGCCCATTACTTCGTCGCAGACTCTTACGCAAAGTCCGCAGAGTATACACTTATCCGGGTTGCGGTCTATAAACGGATGAGTATTATCTATTGTTCTGTTATGGTTTTCGCCTTCAAATTTTTCAGGTTTAACATCGTAATCATTAGCCTGTTTAACAAGCTTACACTCATAATAGTCGTGGCAGCCACACTCAAGACATCTTGATGATTCAAAAACAGCTTCTTCTTCTGTAAAACCGTTTATAATCTCGTGGAAGTTATCTTTTCTCTGCTCAGGTTTAAGATGGCTCATCTGTACTCTTGGCACTTTTGGTCTGTCAGCAAGAGTTTCAGCTGTAACGTCTTTTCTTTCGCATACATAAGGTTTTTTGTATGGTACAATATTTCCTTTAAGGAAGCTGTCTATAACATGAGAAGCTTTTTCTGCTTCGCCAATAGCGGCAATAGCAATTCCGGCACCTTTATTTGTAGCGTCACCTACTGCAAATACGTTTTCAATATTTGTTCTGAATGTTGTTTCATCGGCTGAAATTGTACCTTTTTTAGTAAGCTCAACACCATCAAGGCCTTCTGGATTAAGTGTCTGTCCAAGAGCCATAATAAGGCTTGAAACCTTAATTTCTTCCATAGCGCCTTCAATAGGAACAGGTCTTCTTCTGCCGCTGGCATCAGGCTCGCCAAGTTCCATTTTCTGAAGTCTTACATAATCAATGCTACCGTCAGCAGCTGATACGATTTCGTCTGGGTTTGTAAGGAATTTGAAAATTACGCCTTCTTCTTCGGCTTCTTTAATTTCTATTTCCTCGGCAGGCATCTCGGCTCTCGTTCTTCTGTAAATACAGTAAACATTTTCAGCGCCAAGTCTTACAGCTGTACGGCATGCGTCCATAGCTGTATTTCCGCCGCCTACAATGGCAATGTCTTTTCCAGCAACTATTTCTTCACCAAGGGCTACTTTTCTAAGGAAGTCTATGCCGCCGAATACGTTTTCATTATCTTCGCCTTTAACACCCATTTTTGTACTTGTCCATGCACCTACTGCAAGAAGTACAGCATCATAGCTGTTTTTAACATGCTCGAAAGTAATATCACGGCCAAGCTTTACATTATTAATCATCTTAATGCCCATACCGGCAATAAGGTCTATTTCTTTATCAAGTACAGCCTTCGGAAGTCTGTATTCAGGTATACCGTATCTTAACATACCGCCCATTTTTGGCATAGCATCGTAAATTGTAACATCGTGACCCTTAGCTCTTAAATGATAAGCTGCTGTAAGTCCGGCAGGACCGCCGCCTATTACAGCTACTGTATGACCTGTAGCTGGGGCAACTTCCGGCATATATGGGTCACCGCTTTCAAGGTCTTTATCACCAATGAAAGCTTTAATGTAAGCTATTGAAACAGGCTCGTCAACAAGGGCTCTGCGGCATGCTGTTTCACATGGATGCGGACAAACACGGCCTATTGATGACGGAAGAGGGAATATTCCCTTTATTATTTTTACTGCTTCTTTATACTGACCGTTGGCAACCATGCCTACATAACCTTGGCAGTCTGTTCCGGCCGGACAGTTAAGAGCACATGGCGGACGGCAGTCGCCTGTATGGTCGCTTAAAAGAAGTTCCAAAGCAGTTTTTCTTGAGTCAATTACTCTTTTTGTATTTGTATTTATAACCATGCCGTCGGAAATTGTTGTGGCACAGGCACGAAGGAGCTTTGGATTTCCTTCAGCCTCAACAACACAAAGTCCGCAGGCACCGTAAATTTCTACTCTTTTATCATAGCAAAGGGTAGGTATGTCTATGCCGTTTTCTTTAGCCACTTCCAAAATGGTCTGTCCGGCGTAGCCTGTTACCTCTTTGCCGTTTATATTAAGTCTTAATTTTTCAGCCACGTTTTATACCCTCCCTTAGTCTACTTTTACTGCGCCGAAGCGGCATACAGTATTACATTTTCCGCATTTAACGCACTTAGCCGGGTCAATAACATGAGGCTCTTTAACTTTGCCTTCAATAGCACCGGCAGGACAGTTTTTAGCGCAGAGTGTACAGCCTTTACATTTATCAGCCTCGATTGAGTATGTTACAAGTGCCTGGCACTGGTGAGCTGTACATTTGTGGTTATAAATGTGGTCTTCGTACTCGTTTCTGAAATATTTTATTGTTGTAAGAACTGGGTTAGGCGCTGTTTGGCCAAGACCACAGAGAGCTGAAGATTTAATCTGGTTTGCCAAATCTTCAAGAAGCTCAATGTCGCCGTCTTTGCCTTTGCCTTCTGTAATCCTTGTAAGTATTTCAAGCATACGTTTTGTACCTAAACGGCATGGAACGCATTTACCGCAGGATTCTTTGCATGTAAAGTCAAGGAAGAATCTTGCCATATCAACCATACATGTAGTTTCGTCCATAACAACCATACCGCCGGAACCCATTATGGCACCTGTTGCGGCAAGAGTTTTGTAGTCGATAAGTGTATCAATAAGCTCGGCAGGTATACATCCGCCTGAAGGGCCGCCCATCTGTACGGCTTTAAATTTTCTGTCTTCTTTAATTCCGCCGCCTACGCCGTAAATAACGTCGCGTATTTTAGCACCCATAGGAATTTCAACAAGACCGCCGTTTTTAACTTTGCCTGTAAGGGCGAAAACTTTTGTGCCTTTGCTGTTAGGAGTACCCATAGCGGCAAATTTTTCTCCGCCGTTTACTATAATCCAAGGTACATTGGCATAAGTTTCTACGTTATTAATGTTAGAAGGTTTCTGCCAATAACCTTTTTGAGCAGGGAAAGGCGGTTTAAGTCTTGGCATACCTCTTTCACCTTCCAGTGAAGCAATAAGTGCTGTTTCCTCACCGCATACGAAAGCACCGGCACCAGCTTTAATTCTTATATCAAATGAAAAATCTGAGCCGAATATATTTTTGCCTAAAAAGCCTTTTTCTCTGGCCTGATTAATGGCGTTTGTAAGTCTTACAATAGCAAGAGGGTACTCTGCACGAACATAAACAATACCTTCATCTGAGCCCATGGCATAAGCGCCAACAAGCATACCTTCTATTACAGAGTTAGGGTCACCTTCAATAACGGCTCTGTCCATAAATGCGCCTGGGTCACCTTCGTCGGCATTACAGATTGTATATTTTTTTGTTCCCTGAGCGCTTCTTGCGGCGTTCCATTTAAACCATGTCGGAAATCCAGCGCCGCCACGGCCTGCAAGGCCTGAAACTTTGATAATATCAATTACCTGTTCAGGTTTAAGCTCTTTAACGCATTTTTCTATGGCTTTATATCCGCCTTTTGCTATGTAGTCGTTAATATCATCGGGATTAATGATACCGCAGTTTCTTAAAGCGATTCTTGTCTGGCTTTCAAGTCTTTGTTTATCTTCTGCTGGTATGAGGTATTTTTCACAAACAGCACCGTTTACTTCGCTGTCTATAATTTCTTTAATGGCTTCGGCTGTTACTTTTACATATGTAATTTTCTCGCCGTTATCCCTTATTACATCAACTATAGGCTCAAGATAGCACATACCTATACAGCCTGTAACGCCAACAGGTACGTTAAGGCCTTTTTCGGCAATGTAACTAACGGCTGAGTCTGAAACCTTGTCTGCTCCGGCAGCAATACCGCAGCTTCCTTTACCAATAACCAATCTCATTTGCTTTCAGCCTCCTTTGCCCTGATATCTGCCAATATCTGTTTTGCTTTATCCGGTGTAAGAGTGCCGTAAGCCTCACCGTTAATCATCATAACAGGAGAGAGGGAACAGCAGCCAAGACAAGCTACACTTTTAATTGAAAAAAGTCCATCAGGTGTTGTCTGTCCGTCTTTTATTCCAAGATATTCTTCTATAGCGGCCTGAACAGCTTCAGAGCCATTTACATGACAAGCTGTTCCCTGGCATATCATTATAAGGTATTTACCAATAGGCTCAAGCCTGAACTGAGCGTAAAATGTAGCTACACCAAGAACTTTAGCGGCTTTAATCCCTGTTCTAAGAGCTATGTAGTTTAAAAGCTCAACAGGAAGATAACCGTATATATCCTGCGCGTGCTGCAAAATAGTTATAAGGCTGCCTTTGACTGAGGCATATTCTTTAAGTGTAGGCTCAAGAAGAGCGGTGTCAATTCCGTCTTTTTTGAGTACCTCAGCCTCGGCTTCGGCACATTTGCAGATTTCACTCATTTTTTAACATCTCCTTATCAGTGTAGTTAAGGCTTAAATTACCCGGCGGTGTGGATAATATTTAAATCTGTAAGATACATAAATATTAATCCGGATAATAAGTCTATGCTTTCAATGATTTATATTTCCCGTTAAATATTTTACAGTACGTAATTAAATTACTGAAATATAAATAATTATTCATTGAATGGTCACTTAACAATTTTATCATACCGTGTGTGTGTAAATCAATTGCAATAATATTGTTATTCTGTACATTTTTTTATACGTTTTTGTTAATAATATATAATAAAACGCATGTAAATTTTGTAGCAATTTACATGCGTTGTGCTATAATAACGAACGCTATAAAATTTTTAACTAAAAAAGTGTTTTTCACTCAGTGCAAAAAAGAAGTTTTATTCCTGCACCGCTTCCCACTTTTCATATAGCTCATTAAGATGTTCTTCAAGAGCTGTTTTTTCGTCAAATATTTCACGTGCTTTATCGGCATCGGTGGCTATTTCAGGCTGTGAAAGTTTTTCGTCAAGAAGCTGTATTTTTTCCTCGGTTTCTTCAATTTCGGTTTCTATTTTCTTTATCTGATTTTTAAGCTTTCTCTCTTTTGCCTGCTGCTCCTTCTGCGCCTGATAGCTGAGCTTGGTTTCAGAAGCTTTCTTTTCTTCGGCAGCAGTTTCTTTTTGACCAAATAATTCTTCTTCTCTTTGAGCTGTATTTTTCTTTTCTATATAATAATCATAGTTTCCTAAATACTCGGTTACGCCGTCTTTTGACATTTCCAGAACTTTTAAAGCTGTTTTATTTATAAAATATCTGTCATGGGATACATACAGAACAGTACCTTCGTAGCTGTTTATAGCACTTTCAAGTATTTCCTTTGAATATATATCCAAGTGGTTTGTAGGCTCGTCAAGTATAAGAAAGTTTGCCTTTGAAAGCATAATTTTGGCAAGTGATACACGGCCTTTTTCGCCGCCGCTTAAAGAGGAGATAACTTTAAAAACATCATCACCCATAAAAACAAAAGCTGCAAGCACATTGCGTATTTCGCCGTTTGTCATATCTGGATAAGTATCCGATATTTCCTGAAATATTGTTTTGCTTTCGTCAAAGTTATGCTGTTCCTGGTCATAATATCCAACATTTACGTTAGTACCGAATCTTATTTCACCTGATGACTTTTGTGCTTTTCCCAAAAGAATTTTAAGGAGTGTGCTTTTGCCTATTCCGTTAGGTCCTACAATTGCTGTTTTATCACCGCGTTTAATATCTATGTTTAAGTTTTCAAAAAGTGTAGTATTGTCAAAGGATTTGCTTAATCCTTCGGCATGAAGAACATCATTTCCGCTTGTTATTTTTGGCGTGAGTTTAAGACGCATTTTTTCCGGAAGGTTTTCCGGTTTATCAACTGGCACAATTTTATCCAGCTGTTTTTGACGGCTTTCGGCACGTTTTATGGATTTTTCTCGGTTGAAAGATTTAAGCTTTGCTATAACTTCTTCCTGTCTTTTTATTTCTCTTTGCTGCTGGATATAGTGGTGCTGCTCTATCTGGCGGTTTATCTCTTTGTTTTTAGCATAGAATGAATAATTTCCTTCATAAACATGAGATTTTTTATTCTCTATTTCTATTGTCTTTGTAACAATTTTGTCAAGGAAATATCTGTCATGAGAAATTATAAGCACAGCACCTGAGTAGCCTTTAAGAAATTCCTCAAGCCATGCTACGGATTCTATATCCAGATGGTTCGTAGGCTCGTCCAAAAGAAGCAAATCAGGGTTGGAAAGCAAGAGACTTCCCAAATAAACGCGGGTTTTCTGTCCGCCTGAAAGGGAGTTTACTGGCCTTTCAAAATCTTCCTCTCTAAAGCCAAGACCTTTAAGAACTCCTTTTATACGGCTTTTATAGCTGTATCCGTCCATTAGCTCAAACTGATATTGAAGGTCAGAGTAATTTTTCATGTGCTGTTCAAGGTCGTCGCCATTTAAAGAGCTCATTTCATGCTCCATTTGCCTTAATTTGTTTTCTGTTTCAATTAATTTATCAAAAACAGAAAGCATCTCGTTATATATTGTATTATCCGAGTTAGGCATGGCATTTTGTTTAAGATAGCCTATAGATATATCTTTTTTAATAAATACATCTCCGCTTTCGCAAGTGCTTTCACCTGTTATTATTTTAAACAAAGTAGTTTTGCCGGCACCGTTTACGCCGACAATAGCTGCTTTTTCTTTTTCTTCTATGTTAAATGTAATTTTTTCAAGTATTACATCAGTACCGAAGCTTTTGCCAACTCCGCTTAATGACAGTATCATAATTAATTGCCTCTCTTATTATTTTAATTGTATTTTAACAAGATATATGTATAATATAGATATTATTTCAATGATACCAGAATTCGTAAACAAATAAAAGACTAAACATTGACAATAAAATAACTTAGGTGTTATACTTTTACTAATCAAGGGGTGGTTAAAATATGAATAGTGAGAGAAAAATTTCCAGCGCTGTTATTAACAGACTGCCAAGATACTACAGATACTTAGGCGATTTGCTTGAAAGTGATATAACAAGAATTTCATCAAAAGAACTTAGTACAAAAATGAATATAACCGCTTCCCAGATTAGGCAGGATTTGAATAATTTCGGAGGATTCGGCCAACAGGGATACGGGTACAATGTTGAATATCTTTATAACGAAATAAAAAAAATATTGGGTCTTGACAGAGTTTATAACTTAATAGTAGTTGGCGGCGGCAATATTGGCCAGGCACTTGTTAATTACACAAATTTTGAAAAGCGTGGTTTTGTTATTACAGCTGTTTTTGATGTAAATCCTCGCCTTATAGGTATGACTATAAGAGGTGTTGAGGTTTATGATGTTGATAAAATGGAAGAGTTTGTTAAAAATAACAAAGTTGATGTTGCAATACTTACTTTGCCTCGCTCACAGGCAAGCAAAGTTGCTAACGATTTAGCTTCCTGGGGTGTAAAAGGCATGTGGAATTTCTCACATGTTGATTTGGCTATGCCTGATGATGTAATAGTTGAAAATGTGCATCTTACAGATAGTCTTATGACACTTCTTTACAAAATTAACGAAGTTGAAATGGAAGAAAATTCAAGCAGCGAAAATTGATTTAATAACATGATTTAAATATCTATTTTTATAAAATATCAGCACGAGATAATTTGTTAAACAAATATTTCGTGCTTAATTATTTTGTACACTTTTAGTTAATGTTTACTCATTAAGCTTTTATTTGTTCCGTATTAATACAGGAGGAGTTTTAAATTGGACATATCTTTAGTCATTAGCCCTTTGGCAGGTGCAGTTATTGGTTATTTTACTAATTATGTTGCTGTAAAAATGCTTTTTAGGCCTTATAACCAAATTAAAATAGGACATTTTAAAGTGCCGTTTACTCCTGGTCTTATCCCGAAAGAAAAAGAACGTATAGCCGCAGCTTTGGGAAAAGCCGTGGGAGAAAACATACTTACCAGCGATGCCATAAAAGAATACCTTTTAGCTCAAGAAATGACTGAATATGTGCACAGGTGTACAAAGGAAAAAGTAATTGAATTAAATAAATCTGATTATACTTTAAATGATGCTGGGAGTATTATTAAGCCTGAAAACTGGGAAAGTATAAAATATGATTTATGTACAAAAATATATTCAGAATTAATTGATATTTTAAAATCCGAAGAAACAGCTGCTGTATTGTCAGATAATATATACAGTAAATTAAATAATGTCTTTGAAAATAAAGCAGGCAATATTAATCAGGATAGTATTTTGGATTTTATTGAATATATATTTAATACTGTTTTTAGTGATTTTATAGAAAGCGGCAAGTTACAGACAATTACAGAAAAAGGGATTTGGAATTTTCTGCTCTCTCTTGAAAAAGACCAGCGCTTGATAAAAGAAGCGGTTTCTTATGCTTCAGTAAATGAATTAAAGGATTATCTGGTTTTAAAAGTTCCTGAGACTGTTAATATGTTATTGACTTTTACAGAAAATCCTGATATAGAGGATATGTTAAAGGAACATGTTAAATCAGCTCTTGAAGATATTGCAGGACCTTTTATGGGCATGTTTATTGATTCTGATGATATATACTGCAAAATAATAACTAACATAACAGAATATTTTAATAATCCTGAAAATACCGGAGAAATAGAAAAATTTGTATCATTGGCAGTAGATAATTTGACAGATAAGTCAGTAGGCGAGGTATCATCATTAATTTTAAGCCAGACAAGAGAAAAGACAATTAATAAGATAGTAATGTTTGTATTTAATGAATTTAAACATAATGCTATTAATGAAATATTTAGGGAAAATTTTAAAATATATATATCCAAAAATTCAAATAAAACTTTGAATTCTGTATTAAGCGGATTTGATAATAACTTCAACTCCAAACTTAAAGAGTTAACATATAATACAGTTTCAGCAATACTTTCAAATGCAGATGAATTTATAAATGAATGTAATTTCAAAAATACCCTAAACAGACTGTTTGATATAAAGGTAAGCAGGCTTTTAACACTGTTTTCGGAAAATGAGGAAAGTATTTCTCAAAAGGCTGTTGAAATTTATAAAAAAGCTGTATCTTCTTTTGCCGTAAGCTTCTTTTCAAAGCTTAATGTTTCAAAAATTGCCGAAGAGAGAATAAATACATTTGAAATGGGATATCTTGAAGGTATTATACTTTCTATAGCAAAAAAGGAGCTTTCTGCCATTACGTATCTGGGCGGTGTACTTGGTTTTATAATAGGACTTGTTCCGTGTGTTCTTAGTTTTTTTTATTAAAGGATAGTTTTATCTAAATTTGATATAATTTCAAATTAAAGCAGCAACTTTTTCAATTAAAGCCGCTTAAACTGTTTTACAGTTTAAGCGGCTTATTGTTATGTAAAATAAATTTTAAGTATAATTTTACAATGAAAATCATTTGTTAAAAATTTTGCGCAATAATTGTAAAATTAAAGTTCAAAAGTATTAAAGGTAAGATTTATGTATATATTTAAACAGTTTAATTAAAAATATGTTTAAATAAAGCTCTGGGATTTATGTATTTTAAAATTAATAAGAATGAAATAATACCGTTGAGAATGAAGGATAGTTTTAGTTTAAATACATTTGTCTGAACTTTACGGACAGTGTCAAAATGACTAAAAATACTTTTATAGGTGATAATATTTTTATGCTAATATATAAGACAATATTTTAACAATATTGTTGACACATTGATGGGTTTTTGATAAAATTAAAAAGGATTCAGGAACTGCATACTATATTATCGTATGAGCGAGTTGATTAAATGGGAAAAACAAAAAACATTCAATCTTTAGAGAGGGCTTTTGCCATACTTGAGCTTTTTGAAGAAACTAATAAAAAAATGAGTGTCAAAGAAATTTCTTTGGCTCTTGAATTAAGCAAAAGTACGGTTTTCGGCCTTATTAATACTCTTTCAAATTTAGGCTATCTTATGCAGGACAGTGAAACCCTTAAATACAGCCTTGGATATAAGGTGCTTGCTTTGGGAAGCGCTGTTTCTTCAAATGATATATTGGCCAGAGTGGCTGATAAATGCCTTCAACCGATTTCTGATAAATTTCAGGAAACAACTCTTTGTGTAATTGAAGAAAACGGATATGTGGTTTATATAGGAAAAACCGAGTCTTCAAGTTCTATTGTTCTTAAAACACGTATAGGCACCAAAAAAGAGCTTTACTGTACGGGTGTTGGAAAATGCTATCTTGCTTTTATGCCTAAAGAAAAAGCAGAAAAAATGCTTGAAAAAGGTCTTGAGCCAAAAACAGAAAACACCATAACAGATATAGATAAAATGCGTTTGGAGCTTAATGCAATTCGCAAAAACGGTTATGCTGTAGATAATGAAGAATATGAAACAGGAATTAGCTGTGTTGCTGTGCCTGTTTTTGATAAAAGCGGAAATATAATTTCAGCTATAAGTCTTACAGGGCCTGTATTCAGAATTAAAAAACTTGATTTTGACATTGTTGCGGCGTCTTTAAAAGAGGCTGCCGATAATATAAGCAAAAACCTTTTTGGTTAATTTAAAATCTTAGTGTGTATTTTATGGTTTTAAAAGGAGGAAACAAAATGGGAAAATTCCGCAGTGCAGAATTAATGAAGTTATCTTACAAAGGCTATTTTAAGTCAATGGGCTACTCAGAAGACGAGCTTTCAGACAAGAAACCAAGAATTGGTATCGCTAATTCATGGAATCAGCTTGTTCCTGGACATTACAATCTTAATCAGGTTGCAGAGTATGTTAAAAGAGGTATCTATGCTGCCGGCGGTACAGCTTGCGAGTTTGGTGTAATGGCATGCTGTGACGGTATCGCTCAGGGCCATATTGGTATGAGCTATATTCTTCCATCAAGAGAGATTATTTGTGACTCAGTAGAGCTTATGGTTCAGGCTCATCAGCTTGACGCTGTTGTTCTTCTTGCATCATGTGATAAAATTGTTCCTGGTATGATTATGGCTGCTGCAAGACTTAACGTACCTGCTATTCTTATTAACGGCGGTCCTATGCTTGGCGGTATCGAGTTTGACGGCAGAAAGTCAGACGGTACAGCTGCTGACGAGGCTATGGGCATGCTTTCAGCCGGCAAAATCACACAGGAAGATGTTGACAAGCTTGTAGACGCTGCATGTCCTGGCTGTGGTTCATGTTCATTCTTTGGTACAGCTAATACAATGGGCTGTGCTGTAGAGGCACTTGGTATGTCACTTTCAGGAAGCGCTGTAATCCCTGCTGTTTATGCAGACAGATTAAGATACGCTTACGAAACAGGACGTAAGATTGTAGAGCTTACAATTAAAGATATCAGACCAAGAGATATTATTACAAAAGCATCTATCAGAAACGCTATTGTAGCTACAATGGCTGTTTGCGGTTCTACAAACGCATGTCTCCACCTTCCAGCTATTGCTATGGAAGCTGGTATTAAAGACTGGAACGTAGTTGAGGAATTTGGTAAACTTAATAAAACAACTCCACAGCTTGCAAGAATTTATCCTGCTTCTAACTGGTCACTTGAAGACTTCTATAAAGCAGGCGGTATGCAGAGAGTTCTTCAGAACCTTGGCGATTTAATTGATACATCAGTTATGACAGTTAACGCTTGCACACTTGGTGAAGCTTTAAGCCAGGCTAAATTCATTTATCCTGAAAATCCAGACCTTATCAAAACAAGAGAAAACCCATTTGCTCCAACAGGCGGTATTGCTGTACTTAAAGGTAACCTTGCTCCTGATACAGGTATTACAAAGCCAGGCGCATTCGACCCATCATTATATGAATTTACAGGTAAGGCTATCTGCTTCGACTGTGAAGAAGACGCTGAAGAAGCTATACTTGCAGGAAAAGTTAAACCAGGCCATGTAGTAGTTGTTAGATATGAAGGACCTAAAGGCGGCCCAGGTATGAGAGAGATGTATAAAGCTATGAAATATCTCTATGGCCAGGGACTTAACCTTTCAACAGCTCTTATTACAGACGGACGTTTCTCAGGCACAAACAACGGCTGCTTCGTAGGACATATTTCTCCGGAAGCTGCTGACGGCGGCCCACTTGCTATTGTTCAGGATGGAGATGAAATCTACCTTAACGTAAACGAAGGTATTCTTGAACTTAAAGTTAGCGATGAGGAAATTGCTGAAAGACTTAAACATTGGAAGAGACCAGAGAAGAAGATTCCAGAGGGTTACCTCAGACTTTATTCAAAAGTTGCATCTTCAGCATCTAAAGGCGCTGTTATTGACCTTTAATTTAAAAATGTTCAGGGCACAGGTAAATCCTGTGCCTTTTTGTTGTCTTTATTCTATTTTGGCTGTAATATAAAGTATATTTGGTTTTTGGAGGTTTGTATGGAAAAATTAAACCGTGATTTTTATTTGAATAATGCACTTATTACGGCTGAAAAACTTATAGGCAAAATACTTGTGCACAATATTAACGGGAGAATTTTAAAAGGCAGAATAGTTGAAACAGAAGCCTACAGAGGGCCGTTTGATAAAGCGGCACATTCTTATAATAATAAAGGAAAAAACGGCAGAACAGCCGTGCAGTATAAAGAAGGCGGATATGCCTATGTATACTTAATATACGGCATGTATTACTGCTTTAATGTAACCACTGCGCCTGAAAATGAGCCGGAATGTGTGCTTATACGTGCTTTGGAGCCTATTGAAGGCATTGAATATATGAAAGAGCTAAGAAATACCGATAAAATTAAAAATCTCTGTTCAGGACCAGGAAAGCTGTGTAAGGCCATGAATATAGATAAAAACTGCTATGGTATGGATTTATGCGGTGACGAGCTTTATATATTGTCTGACGGAACGGATTTTTCTGCAAGAATGGGTACTTCAAAAAGAATAAATATTGATTATGCCCAGGAATGTACTGATTATAAGTGGCGCTTTTATTTAAAAGACAGTCCGTATATTTCAGTCAATATTAGGGAATGACTCTGTAGACAAGAATAAAATATGTTGACTTTTTACTGTCAAGTGACTAAAATAAAAAGGTACACCTGTTGTTTGAGGTTGTATTCAGCAGTTTATTTGGTTAGACTGTTAAAAGTTAATATGTCGCTATAGCTCAGCTGGATAGAGCGACCGCCTCCTAAGCGGTAGCTCGTTCGAGTCCGTGGAAGGCGAAAAATTGAATATTTTTGATATAAGTCTCAGTAGCTCAGTTGGATAGAGCACGCGCCTCCTAAGCGCGGGGTCGGAGGTTCAAGTCC
>CALWHR010000037.1 GCA_944380455.1 uncultured Clostridia bacterium | reverse complement strand
GGTATATATTTCTCGTACTGCTCAACTATTTCCGGTCTTTCAGGCCTTGGCCCAACTATTGACATATCGCCCTGAAGTACATTAAAAATCTGAGGAATTTCGTCAAACCTTGTTTTTCTAATTATTCTGCCAACAGGTGTAATCCTGTTATCATTTTGCTGTGCAAGCCTTGCTACACCGTCTTTTTCGGCATTTACAACCATACTGCGGAATTTATAAACATAAAACTCCTTGCGCCCTATTGTAAGCCTTTTCTGCCTGTAAAAAACCGGTCCGCCGTCGTATAGTTTAATACATGCAGCAGTAATAAGCATAAAAGGCCATAAAACTGCCAAAGCCAGTATTGAAATTGTTATATCAAATGCTCTTTTTACAAATTCATCTAAAAGCGAAAGCTCACCTTTATTACAAACAAGCACCGGCATATCCATAAGATTAAGAGCATATGAATTTTTAAGCACAATTTCAGCCACATCAGGTATTATAAAAACCGGCATTGAGTTATCGAAACAAAATTCTATAATTTTATTTTTAATGCTGCCCTCAACATCAGCCAGTATTACACCATCATTTACATCTAAGTTTTCAAGTATATAGTCCAAACCGTTTTTAATACCAATCTGTTTTGTAATATGAAACTTGTAATCATAAAAATTCATTTTTTTAATAAGGTCTTCTGATAAATCAGTTTCACAAATAACAGTCATGTTTCTAACCACATTTCTTTTTCTGAATCTTTTATTGCACCAAATACTCCAGAAAAAAATAAAAAATGTGTCAATTATAGTCATTATAATAATAGGCATAATTGGAACAAAACGCCTGTCTATAAGACATGTCTGAAAATACGCAAAAGCGTTTACCATAAGCATAGCCAGAAACTGAGAATACATAATCTCAGAAATTCTGTAGTACCCTATTTTATGTCCGCCATATATATTTGTAAAAAAGAAGTATAATCCGCCATACATTCCAAACATAAGCGCCGTTCCCTTTTTATAAAGGAAACCAGCTACCAGATTATAGCGGTAAAAACAAAACCATATAACAGCAAAAATAGCCGTCATTCCTAACACATTAATAAGAATTTCCCAAACAAGTATAAACTTGTTTTTACGCCTTAAATCGGTCACAATTTCTTCCCCTTTGCAGAGTTATTTGCTTTTTATGGCAAAAAAACAAAAATTCTGATACACCGTTATTTATTTTATCACCAAAAAACGTGATTGTAAACCAAAGTAAAGCCAAAAACAAGTTTGAAATAATTTCAAACATTAATCCGAAAATTTAAAGACAAAATCAAACAGGCACGAAACTCATTTATTTTAAGAATTTCGTGCCTCTGTTCAGGCTTTATTTAATCTTAACCCCACTGAAAATATGCAAATTAGCTGAAATTAAAAACTACCAAATCATATGCTAAAAAACTGTGATTTAACAGTTTTTAGTCATCTATCTCTTTTTTGTAGTCAGAAATTTTTCCTGTATACATATCTACGTCAGCTTCATACTCATATCTTCCTGATTTAAACTCAACTTCATATTTTCCGTCATCAAGCTCAACTTTTACATCTGCTGCTTCATGTTTTTTAACACCTGCATAATTGAGTACAGCATCCAAAGCTTCGGTAGAATTCAAATATTTTTCTTTATCAGCACCTATACCAATGCCTGAGTTATTTTTTTCGGATTTAAAGCTTATAACATTTCCTGTATAGGCGTTAATCTCATACTCATAATCATAGCTTCCATGGGTAAACTCAATTTTATATTTGCTGCCGTCAAGCTCAGTTTTTGTATATTTAACACCTGCACCTTTTATTCCAGCATGATTTAAAGCCATTTGCCTTGCTCTTTCAATACTTATTTTATCATCTTTTTCATCGTAGTCATAGTTATAATATTTTGTATGCCCAATTATTTTGCCTGTTTCCAAATTAATCTCGTAAACATGTTCCCACTGGCTGCATGTAAATTCAATATCATAAACCCATATATCTTTATTATCGTTATAGTCTTTTTCAGCAAGTGTAAACTTAACTTCATCAGCTTTGCAGCCTGCATCATCTAAAGCTATTTCTTTAGCCTTTTCAATGCCTATGTCATCGTCTGCCGGTCCGAATGTATCGGCATCTGTTACGGTTGATTCTTCGTTTTTAAGTGTAATAATCTTGTCATCGCCGTCCCAGATAACTTCTTTTCCGGTTATTTCACTTATTGCCCTCAAAGGAAGGTACGTTGAACCGTTATAAAGCAGAGGATATACTGCTTTGCCATTAGCATCTTTAAAGTTGCATTCTTCGCCTTCAAGTATTATAGTAAAGTCACGTCTTTCCTGAACATTAATGTCATCTATTTTTGCTGTTGAAGCCTTTGATGTATTTTTATACGAATCTCTTTTTCCGCTTAAAGTAATAGTTTTTGTGCTTTCATCCCAGTTTACATTCTTACCTATAATCTCGCCTATTGAACGCAGAGGAAGATATGTTGAATCGTTATAAAGAATAGGATATATATATTCTCCGTCTGCGCTTTTAAAATAACTTACTTCGTCATCAATAACTATTTTAAAATCCGGTCTTAACTGCGCCTCACGATTTATAATATCTGCCGCATTAGCTATAACTGTACCGGAAATTACTAAAGATGCTGCTAAAGCAGAACATAAAATCTTTTTCATAATATCCCTCCTTAGATAAAAATTCAGTGAAATATTTTTTATTTCTAAGGCCATTATATACCAAAATACAGATAAAATGAATAGATTTAATATTACGATTTTCTTAATAGTATAATACAGCAATGTTACAAATCTTAATCTGCTCACAAATGTAAAAAGCCACAGTATAAAACCTGTGGCTTAATAATTCTTATTAAAGAAGATGTGCTCTTATTTCATCACCGCTTAAAGCTGAAAGATAAGCTGGTGCAATATCAAATACAGTCTTGCAGCCGTTCTGGCCTTCTTTGTTTAATCTATATGCTGCTCTTGCATATGCTACAAGTACAGAAGATGTAAACTCTGGGTTGGAATCAAGTTTAAGGCTGTATTCTATAATGTGCTTATTCTCACCATTATGTCCTGTTTTGCCGCTTCTGATAACAAATCCGCCGTGAGGAATACCGGAGTGATTGCGTTTCATTTCGTCCATATCGATGAAATGAACTGTTGTATCATAATCTGAGAAATAGTTAGGCATCTCTTTAATTTCTTTCTCAATTCTTGCCTTGTCAGCACCTTCTTCTGCAACAACGAAACATTCTCTTGTATGTCTTTCTCTTGTTGTAAGGTCAGGATTTTCACCGTTTCTTACTGCTTCAAGTGCGGAAGGAACAGGTATTGTATACTGTCTTGCATCAAGAACACCTTCAATTCTTCTTACAGCATCTGAATGACCTTGGCTAACACCTTTTCCCCAGAAAGTATAGTCTTTGCCGTCAGGAAGAATGCAGTTAGCATAAAGTCTGTTTAAAGAGAACATGCCTGGATCCCAGCCAACAGAAATAATGCCGATTTTGCCGCTTGCTTTGCATGCTTCGTCAACCGCTTTAAAATGCTCAGGTATTCTTGCATGAGTATCAAAGCTGTCAATAACATTAAAGTATTTAGCATATTTCGGTGTCTGTACTGGAAGGTCTGTAGCACTTCCGCCGCAGATAATCATAACATCAATAGCGTCAGTCATTTTTTCCGCATCATCTACACTGTAAACTTTAGCTGTAGGTGTAGCGATTTTAAGGCTTTCAGGATTTCTTCTTGTAAATACCGCAGCAAGCTCCATATCATCATTCTGCTTAATTGCGCTTTCTACACCGCGTCCCAAGTTACCGTAACCTAAAATACCTATTCTTATGCTCATCTAAATTCCACCTTTATATTTTAGTTTATATATACAAATAAATTTTTGAAATAGTATAACACACTTAAAAAAACAACACAATAACTAATGTATTCATACGTTATTTATATTTTGCATTTTCATTATTTTTAATCATTTGCATCATACATATCAATCATAAAAAGGCATCAGCCTTTATATAAGCTGATGCCTTTTAAATTAACGCCTGTTTAATATTAAGCGCCTTGTACTTCCTTATCTCTCAAACGTCTTTCCTCAATAGCTTTCTTAGCTATCATATCTTTTACCTTCATCAGTCTTGTTGTGGAAGCACGCTCATTTTCATCAAGTTTCTGCATTATAAACTTGATTGTTTCCTGATAGTTAGGAATCATTACGTTTTCAAGTGCATTTACACGACGCCTTGTACGCTCAATCTCCTGTGCCATAAGCTGTGCGCTTTTTTCACTTTGTGCAAGTTTTAAAAGCGGCTCCATAGCTTCTGAAAAAGCTTCCATTGATAAGTCAAGCTCGCCTGATGTAAATGCCAAACCGTAAGGATAAATATCCTCATGATTGTTAGCAGCTTTAAAATCAAACTGAGGTACGTTTACACTCATAACATTCTTTTTTGAAACGTCAACAGCTATTTTCTGCTTCGGCATCATAAGCGCCTCACCTAAATATTCTTCACTCATAACCGCTCTTGCGATTATAAAGCTTTTATACGCTTTTTCCAAGGCAGCTTCTGCCTCTTCCCTGAGCTTTTTGTTTTCTTTGACTATGTCAAGGAACTGTTTCATAAGTTCGTCAAGCTTATCTTTAAGGAGCTTATGGCCTCTTGTGGCTGTTTTAAGCTGTTTTTTAAGGCGTGTCATTTCCATACGTGTTGGATTAACATTTAACTTGGCCACACCTATCACTCCTTAGGCATATATTTTTCAATGTATTCATCACGAATACGTTTAAGCTCGCTCTTAGGAAGCATAGCAAGAAGTTTCCAGCCTATTTCCAGTGTTTCCTCAATAGTTCTGTCTGTTCTGAATCCCTGAGAAACATATTCTTTCTCAAACTCATCAGCAAACTTAGCATAAATAAGGTCAATATCGGAAAGAGCTGACTCGCCAAGAATAGCCATAAGCTCTTTAGCGTCTTTACCTCTTGAATAAGCCGCATAAAGCTGGTTCATTGTATCGGCATGGTCTTCTCTTGTTTTGCCCTTACCAATACCTTTATCTTTAAGTCGGCTAAGTGACGGAAGAACGTCAATAGGCGGCTGAAGGCCTTTTTTATAAAGGTCACGGCTTAATATAATCTGTCCCTCTGTAATATAGCCTGTAAGGTCAGGTATAGGATGAGTTTTGTCATCTTCAGGCATTGTAAGGATAGGAATCATTGTAATAGAACCGTCTATGCCTCTTTTTTTACCGGCTCTTTCATACATTGTCGCAAGGTCAGTATAAAGATATCCAGGATATCCGCGGCGACCAGGAACTTCTTTTTTAGCGGCTGAAACCTCACGAAGAGCTTCTGCGTAGTTTGTAATATCCGTTATAATTACCAGAACGTGCATATTCTGTTCAAAAGCAAGATATTCAGCAGCAGTAAGCGCCATACGCGGAGTAGAAATACGCTCAACAGCTGGGTCGTTGGCAAGGTTAACAAATACTACTGAACGGTCAATGGCACCTGTTTCTCTGAAATCGCTGATGAAGAACTCAGCGTCCTCAAATGTAATACCTAAAGCGGCAAATACAATAGCGAATTTTGAATCCGTACCTCTAACTTTTGCCTGACGCGCAATCTGAACGGCAAGATTTGCATGAGGAAGACCTGAAGCAGAGAATATAGGAAGCTTCTGGCCTCTAACCAGTGTGTTAAGTCCGTCAATAGCTGAAACACCCGTCTGAATAAACTCTGAAGGATAATCCCTTGCCGCCGGGTTAATAGGCGCACCATTTATATCAAGTCTTTTTTCCGGTATTATCTCAGGGCCGCCGTCAATTGGCTTACCCATACCGTCGAATACACGGCCAAGTATGTCAGGAGAAACACCAAAGTCAAGGCTCTTGCCAAGGAAACGTACTTTTGAGTCTGACATATTGATACCTGTGGAGCTTTCAAAAAGCTGAACAAGTGCTGTATCGCCGTTTACCTCAAGAACTTTACATCTTCTAATTTCGCCGTTTACAAGCTCAATTTCGCCAAGCTCGTCGTATTTAACACCTTCAACTCCGCTTATAAGCATAAGGGGGCCGGCAATTTCCTGAATTGATCTGTATTCTTTTATCATTCTTCCTCAGCCTCCTTTGCTATAAGATCGGCAAGCTCAGATATAATTTCCGATTCTATAACATCGAATTCTTTATCTACATTAGCTTCTTCAACATACTTAGCACGGCCTATTCTTTCAAGAACAGGAAGCTTTGAAATTTTGTTGATAGAAACTTTTTCTTTAACTGCTTTCATACCCTCATCGTAGAATTTAAGTATGAGGGATAACATTCTGTACTGCTTATGAAGTGATGTATAGGTATCAACTTCATGGAATGAGTTCTGATGCAGGAAGTCTTCACGGATAGAGCGTGTTACTTCAAGTATAAGTCTGTCGCTGTGTGAAAGTGAGTCAACACCAACCAACTGAACAATTTCCTGAAGCTCAGCTTCTTCCTGAAGAAGTCGCATTGCTCTTGCTCTGTGTTCTGCAAAGTCTTCCTCTACGTTTTTATCTGCCCATGCATCTACCTTATCCTGATAAAGTGAATAACTTGTAAGCCAGTTAATAGCCGGGAAGTGACGTTTATACGCCAATGATGAATCAAGACCCCAGAATACTTTAACTATTCTAAGGGTTGCCTGGCTTACAGGCTCGGAAGTATCACCACCAGGAGGTGAAACGGCACCTATAGCTGTAAGTGAACCCATTCTGTTTTCATCACTGCCTAAACAGTGTACCATGCCGGCTCTTTCATAGAACTGTGCAAGACGGCTGCCAAGGTATGCCGGATAACCTTCCTCACCAGGCATTTCTTCAAGACGACCGCTCATTTCACGCAGAGCCTCTGCCCAGCGTGATGTAGAGTCTGCCATAAGAGCTACGCTGTAGCCCATATCACGGAAGAATTCGGCTATTGTAATACCCGTATATATTGATGCTTCACGTGCGGCAACAGGCATATCGGAAGTATTTGCAATAAGAACTGTTCTTTGCATAAGGCTTTCGCCTGTACGTGGGTCTTTAAGCTCTGGGAACTCCAAAAGAACGTCTGTCATTTCGTTTCCACGTTCGCCGCAGCCGATATAAACTACTATGTCGGCATCTGCCCATTTAGCAAGCTGATGCTGTGTAACCGTTTTACCGCTTCCGAAAGGTCCAGGTATAGCAGCAACTCCGCCCTTTGTAATGGGGAAGAATGTATCTATAACTCTCTGACCTGTAATAAGCAGTGAATCCGGACTTTGTTTTGACCTGTAAGGTCTTTCTTTACGAACTGGCCATTTCTGCATCATAGGAACTGTTACATCTACGCCTTTTTCATTTGTTACAACGCAGATTTCCTCTTCAACAGTAAATTCGCCTTCTTTAATTTCTTTAATAACGCCGTTAAGCTTAGGCGGAACCATAATACGACATTCAACTACCGCTGTTTCCTGTACTACACCTATAATATCGCCGCCCTGTACTTTATCTCCTTTTTTAACTACAGGCTTAAAGTACCATTTCTTTTCTCTGTCAAGAGCAGCTACTTCAACACCTCTATGAATATTAGCTCCGCTGGCTTCGTAGAGCTTTTCAAGAGGACGCTGAATACCATCGTATATTGTTGATATAAGGCCAGGTCCAAGCTCAACACTCATAGGACGGCCTGTAGATACAACTTCTTCACCAGGACCAAGGCCGCTTGTTTCCTCATAAACCTGAATTGAGGCCTTGTCACCGTGCATTTCTATTATCTCACCAATAAGGTGTTTATCAGAAACCCTGACAACGTCGAACATATTGGCATCTTTCATGCCTTCAGCTACAACCAGTGGTCCTGACACCTTAACTACTGTGCCTGTACTCATTTTTTATCACCACTCGATTCTTTTATTTAGGTCTATTAATTGTCTCCAAACAAAACATCTGCACCAATAGCGCGTTTTGCTGATTCTCTAACTTCGTTCATGCCAAGGCCCATACTGCCGGTAATGCCAGGTATAACAATAATAGCCGGAAGCTCATTATCCTTATACTTATCTATGGCGTCTTTTCCCTGAAGAGAGCACTGCTCAGTAATATAAATTATGGCATAGCCTTCTTCAACCAGCTTATGTATGGTCTTTTTAATCTCATCGGTTTCATAAACAGGGAAAACATCAATACCTAAAGCGGTAAAACCCATAACTGAGTCTTTGTCTCCCATAACCGCTACTTTATACATAAGCATCCCTCAATCTTTCTTTAATTACCTCAGTATCAATGCCGTTTAATTTGCCGTTTACAATAATCCTTACAGTTTTAACTTCTGTTTCAACAGCGTAAATAAATGCCAGAAGCGGTTCTACTGTAAGACTCTTATATTTGGCATCGCGCATAAACGCCATTAAATAATCATCACAGCTTTTTTCAAATGCGGTAAAGCCTTCATCCATTTTAAGTGCAAGGTCATTATATGCAGTTTCTTTAAATCCGCCGGATGTACCTTCAGCGTTAAATGCCTTTTTAAAAGTATCAAGGCTTACCGTTCCGCCATGAACAAAAACATTTTCAAATTCATTAGATGTTTTCTTCATGTTTTTAATACGGTTATAGCTTTTAAGATTTGTAATGTCACAAAGGGTTTTAATATAGTTTTCAACAAACCTAATACCGCTTTCTTTTGCTACTTTAAGCATATCCTTAAAAGCGGCATTATCCATTACGTTGTCTATTACCTGACCGCTTTGGGTTTTGGCATACTGCTCATAGCTCTCTGTTATTGCCTGAGCCATGTTCTCAGTAAGACATCCGTAATTTTTAGTCTCAAAAGCTTCTTTCATATCCTTAATATCAATAGTTGTACCACCTACAAGATAGCTTTGACCGTCAACAGATGAAATATCTGATTTTACAAGAACCTTTAAGTTCTGGTAATCATTTTTAAGCAAAAACACATCAGGAAAATGCTCTTTAGGTACTAATTCTTTTACATCTGAATAAGCCTTAGCCAAACGGCTTGAGAGAGCTTTCTCATAGTTTTTGATATCAATACTGTTTTCGCCGCCGTATCCTGCTTCAGAGAGTATTTTAAATACCTCGGCAGCTGATTTAGACTCTATAAGCTGTGTATATGTTTTTTCCGTAAGAAGAGAATTCTCCAGCATCCTGATTCGCGCCACGGCATAAGGATAAATTTTTTCTCTGCCCATTATGGCACCTCCTTAAGCAAACAGTATTCCTGCTGCAAGCTGTAAAATTTCTTCCCGTTCTACGGTAATAATTGACTTAAATGAATAATTGTATTCAATATCGCCGTTTTTAACAACAAATCCGCCTTCGATATCTCTTGTTTCATCAGATACTTTATAACCCATATCTTTTACCTTATTTCCGAAAGCTTCTTTGTCTTTTTTAGAAAATATTATCTCTGAACCGCTCTGAGTATCGGCTCTTTTAATCATACCTAATATAACATTTTCATAGTCCTGCCCTGTAAGTGAACAGAGCTTGTTTTCTGCTTCAGCTAAAACTTCTTCAAGACATTCCTGTTTTTTAGCCAAAATAAGCTTTTTAGCCCTCATTTCGGCAGCAGAAATCTCTTTTGCAGCAGCTTTCTGTGCTTCCTGCGCAGCTGCCTCGTTGAATTTAGCCTTTTCCTTTTCAGCCTTGGCTTTTGCCGATGAAATAATGCCTTCAGCTTCTTTTTTAGCTTCAGCCGCTACTGCATCTGCCTGCGCTCTGGCATCGGAAAGGATTTTGTCTATAAGATTCTGTCCGTTTCCCATAGGAGCCTATCCTCCTTTACAAATATTTTTAATCTATTAATCAAAATGTAATGCTGTTTATCATAAGGAATGAAATAAGAAGTGCAAGTACGGCATATGTCTCAACCATAGCTGCAAAAATCATACCTTTAGCAAGTTCACTTGGTTTTTTGCCAACAAGCATAATACCGGCTGCGGCTGCTTTTCCCTGAGCAATGGCTGAGAAAATGCCAACAAGACCAATAGGAGCTGCTGAAGCAAGGATATAAGCACCCTGAGAAACAGTAATATCAACCATTCCGTCGCCGCCTAAAAGGCCAACTTTAAGAAGAATAATAAATGCAATAAGCAAACCGTAAATACCCTGTGTACCAGGAAGAGCCTGAAGAACCAATACCTGACCGAATTTGTTAGGGTCTTCTGAAACAACGCCTGCTGCTGCCTCGCCGGCAATACCAATACCTATAGCGCTTCCTATGCCTGCAAGTAGTGCTGCTAAAGCCGCGCCTAATAATGCGTAAAACTGTCCGCTGAAATTAAATAAAGTTAATGATTCCATATTACTTTTCCTCCTTTAATATCTCCACATACTTGGTTTTTCTGCTGAAAGGATTAAACGGAGTTCCGCCTCCGTCAAAGAATTTACCGAAAAACTCAACATACTGGAGCCTGCTTGAGTGTACGAATGTACCAAGTGTATTTATAGCCAGGTTAAATACATGGCCAATAATAAATACCACAATCATAACTATAACGCCAATAACTCCGCCGCCTACCATTTTGCCAAGAGTGTTTATAACCTGTGAAACAACTCCTGTAGCAAGGCCAAGGGCAAGGAGTCTTGAGTAAGAAAGCACATCAGACAAATAGCTTGTAATTCCGTAAAGGCTTCCAAGACCGCCTGTTATCTTTCCTACGCCCTTTTTGCTTCTGCCGCCTGTAAGAACTATTCCTACAGCGCCTATTATAGACATCCACTTGTCTATTTCAGTAGCTATAGGCGCTATTCTTGAGCCAAGAGCAAATACAACTATTCCTATAAGAAGCAAATACCAAAGGAATATATCGCAAATTGCATCTATAGCCTGACCGTTTCTTAAAAGTATATATGCTTTTAAGCCCATACCTACAAAAATGTGTATTCCGCCTAATATAAGTGAAAATACAAGAAGCGTCATAGGCTCTTCAACTGGATTAAACCAAGCCGGACTTATGCCGAACATGTCTCCAAACCATCCGCCAAACAATACACCCCAGAAAAATGTGGATATACCGCAGAACATAAACATTTTAACAAGCCGTTTCATCATTCCTTCAAGTCTGTAGTGTTTAAGAAGTATAAACGAGCCTACAGAAAGTATAAGTCCATATGCTGCATCTGAGAGCATAAGACCGAAGAATATGAAATAAAACGGTGCCAAAAACGGCGTAGGGTCTATATCGTTTACAGAAGGTGTAGAGTAAAGGTCTGTAATGGCCTGGAATGGTTCTGTAAGAGAATTCTGTTTAAGAAGTATAGGCATCTCTTCACCTTTTTCAGGCTCTGTAACCTCGTAATAACAATTATATTTATCAAGAACACTTTTTACATT
Source organism: uncultured Clostridia bacterium (assembly GCA_944380455.1). Taxonomy (GTDB): domain Bacteria; phylum Bacillota; class Clostridia; order Lachnospirales; family Anaerotignaceae; genus Neoanaerotignum_A. Next base: position 1,787 of record CALWHR010000037.1, on the reverse strand, counting down.
TTCAACAGCTGATTTAATAACCCAACCATCGAAATAAAATGTTTTTTCTGTTCTTAATATGTTGGTCAATATTTTGTATCTATCTCTTTCAATAATCAAATCGTCATAGTAAAACTCTAAAACCTCAATATTCTGTGAAAGCCGGCCTATTTCTGCCTCAATATCAGAAAGGTCTTTTTCCACTTCCTGTAATCTGCCGTTGCAGATATCAGTATTTTCTTTCGCAGTACCAGCAATATCGGCAAAGTAAACAGGATTAAAGTTTTCTTGCCTTAAAATGCCTAAAACATTTTCCTTATCCTGCTTTAAGCAGACAGCAACAGCGTATGTTATTTTATCGTCTTTTGAAACAATATTAATAACTCCTCCGCAGCCTTCCTGAGAAATTTTGCTTTCAACTTCCGTAACTGAAACTGAGTTAGGCAGTGTACCGTGTATAATTGATGAGTATTTTGTTTCTTTCATATCCAAATCAAACTCATAATCAAGCCACGGTTTCAGCTCTGCTATTTCAGTTAAAAGAGACGTTTTTTGAGCTTTAAGACTTAACACTTTTTTGTACTTTTCATTAACTAAAGCGGTAAGTTTTTCAGCTTCTTCCGGCTTTGAGCTTTTTGCCTCAAACTCGGCTTCGCTTACAGGCTTCCTGCACTTAATAAATGGCTTTTTCCCTGTAAAATACTTGTCAAGAACTTCCAAAGCCGAAGAAACTTCTGAAATCTTCATGTCAGCGCTTAATCCGGCGCTTTGATCAAAATCGCGTTTAATTAATGCTGCCCATTCGCTGTCAGAGAGCTTTTCATCCTGCGAGCTAATCTCACAAACTCCAAGAGTCATAAGCTCCTTTAAAACGTCGGATTTGTTGTCGTTAAGGCCTATGACGCTGAGTTTACTCATTTCAACTATCGCCATTTATACCCACAACCTTTCCAATGACAGCTTCTACCGCTTTTTCTTTGTTTTTGTCAGCGGTATTTTTTACCTCATCGCAAACTTTAAGCGCTTCGGCCATAATTTTATCAACTTCAGGCTTTGTGTCCTGAACGGCCTTTTCAACAGCTGCTTTTTGCTCCGACTTGGCGCTGCGTCTAACGTCGGCAATCAAAGTATCGGCCTGAACTCTGGCATCGGATATAATCTTTTGCGCATCAGCATCGGCTTGGGCTTTAATGGAATCTATTTCATTTTCAGCCTCTACAATATTCTTGATTACTTCAAAAGCCATTTTAATCACCTCTCTTGTTTAAACCGTATTGTATACAGCTCTTTAACTAATACAATACCCGGCGTAGTGTAAGGAAAGCTGTAAATTAGTTATATAAACAACCCTCCTAAATTTATATATTTATCCGTTTTAACGGAAAAAATATACCTAAATAAAAATATATTATAATAATAGTAAAGTCTAATACAAAGTAAAGATGTTGTTAATTTTTTAACTATAAATTATTCTCAATATCCCAAAAATTTAATATGTTATATCGTGAATTTTTTCATAAATACTTATAAAATATAGCGAATATAGTCACATTTCATGTGTATTAATTGCACTATTTACAATGTTTAATTATAAATTAATTAACAGCTTTTGTCAACATTTAAACCATCTTACGATTTTTTTCATCAGCAAAAATTAATTTATGTAATATTTAATTTAACATTTTTTTATTTGTTATTAATTTAACTAAAACTAAAAAAAGTGGCTTAAAACTATAATCCAACATTAGAGTTTTTATTTAGTCATATTACTAAAAAAAAGTGCATTTTATTTTGCAGTTATATATAAA
>CALWHR010000036.1 GCA_944380455.1 uncultured Clostridia bacterium | reverse complement strand
CTTTGTATAATCTCTTATAGGCATAGCAACACAAACGGTATTTTCTTCATACTCGCAATAATCAATAGAAAAATCGTTTTTTCGTATTTTGCTTAACTCATCAAGAAAATCAATGTAGTTAAGTATTGTATTAGCGGTATATTTTTTAATTGTTATATTTCTGAAATACATGCGTATGTCTTCTTCTTCAAACTGCATCATAAAAAGCTTGCCTACTGCTGTGGCATAAAGAGGTTTTCTTTCGCCAAGGGGCATTGTGCTTATGGTGTTGCTGGAAGGGTTTACGCTGCACATGACAATTGTTTCGTAATTGTTAAGTATGCACAAATTAGAAAGTATTTTTGTTTGATTTGAGAGCTTTTCAAGAACATGAACATAGTTGGAGCTGTTAAGAGTATGATATTTCGGTACTGAACTTCCTACCTTAAAAGCTCCCCAGCTTAAACGGTATGTTGTCTGAATGCCGGAGGTTTTTTCAACAAAATTATAAGCAAGAAGAGTATCAAGTATCCTGTGAGCGCTGCTTTTGCCTATATTCATATCTTTGCTTAACTCCATAAGAGAAACGCCTTCGCTTGAAGGACAGTCTTTTATATAATTAAGAATTTCAAGCGCGTTACTTAAAGTCTGCAACGGGTATTTTGGTATATGCTCGTTATTATCCACAATTCCACCTCGAAAGCTGTATTAACTAAAATACAGAATATGATTCTTTATATCAGAATTATGATATAATTATACAATATGTTGTTATATATGTAAAGAAATATTTGAGTTATGACCTTTATTATGTTACGGTATGGGTATAAAAGATAAGAATATTTTAAATTATATTCTGAATATGGGAAGGTGATTTTATGTTTAATATAAAAGATGAAATTGCGGCTTATGAAAGCGAATTAATTGCTCTTCGCCGGGATTTCCATGAAAACCCTGAGCTTGGCTACAGAGAATACAGAACATCTAAAATAGTATATGATTACCTTAAAAAGCTTGGATTAGAGGTTACCAATATATCAATTACCGGTGTTGTTGGTCTTTTAAGAGGTGAGGCTGGTCCTGGAAAAACAATATTAATGCGCGCTAACATGGATGCATCTCCTATTGAGGAAAAAACAGGGTGTTCTTACAGCTCTAAAATTGACGGTATAATGCACGCCAGCGGCCACGATGGACATCTGGCCATACTTATGGTTACTGCAAAAATACTTTCAAGGCATAAAAAAGAAATATACGGCAATATAAAGTTTGTTTTTCAGCCGAATGAAGAAGAAGCCGGAGCTCTTGATATGGTTAATGAAGGAGTATTGGAAAATCCTGCTGTAGATGCGGCTGTGGCAGTTCATTTATGGAGTCCTATTCTTTCTGGAAATATAGGTTTAAGCGCTGGGCCGATACTTGGTACGACAGAGGAATTTGAGCTTAAAATTATAGGACGCTCTGGTCATACATCAACTCCTCATACAGGAAAAGATGCTGTTTTAGGTGCGGCAAAAGTTATTGATGCCGTTCAGGTGTTGGAAACACGTGAATTTGATCCGCTTTATCCAATAACAATTATGTTTGGCAAATTAAGAGGCGGAAATGCCAGAAATGTTATTGCAGACTGTGTAGAAACAGGTGGTACAATAAGATTTTTATTCCCAGATGATAAAGAGGGAAAGGCAGAAGTGCTTTCGAGGTTCGAGCGTATTGTTAAAGGGGTATGCTCAGCTATGGATTTACAGTATGAGCTGGAATTTATACCAAGCAATCCATCGCTTATTAATGACCAGGCTTTGGTATCTATTATGCGTGATGCAAGCGAAAAGACATTTGAAACAACAGATAATATTGAGGAGTTTAAAAGCCTTACAGGAGAGGATTTTGCAGAGTTCAGTCAAAGAGTTCCATCTGTAATGGTTTTTGTAGGTATTAATAACCCGGAGACAGAAAGCATATATCCTCTCCATCACCCTATGTTTAATATTGACGAGAACATTCTTAAATATGCAGTCGAGCTTGAGATACGGACTGCTTTAAGTTTTCTTGAAAAGTACAGAACGGTATGATTGTTATAAAACGAATTATTTTTATATGCTTAGGTGGAAAAAAATATAACAATCTTTTATACATAGAAAGGCCGGATAATGAATAACATTTTTTTAAAGTTAATTATTATCCGCTTTATTTTTATATTTTAATATGTTAAAAACTGTAATTTAAAGAAATATTTTAGCATAATATTTTAGCTAAAAGCCCATGTTTAAAGGATAGTTGAGGTTTTATGAATGTGTATTTAAATTTTATTTGGTTTTATAAGCCTTTTGTTTGTATATAAAGCAAAACAATAACTATTTAGTAACAAAAAATAGATAAATAATTAACAAAGAACTGCCTTTATTCCATATATAATGCTGTATTTAAAGGCAAAGTATTTTGTAGGCTTATATAAGAGTAAAAAAAATACGCAATTTAATTTGTATTATTATTAAAATAAATTTATTCAGTTTTTGGAATTAAAAATTGCAGATAAAAAAAGCGTTTTTTTACATTAAATTGAATATAATTATACATATGTCCAATAAGTTTAATACGTATGCTTAATGGCAAAGTGCTTTATGCAATATGACTAATAATATTTATATTCTAAAAGATTATATTAAAAATTTAAGAGAATATTATGGCGTGTTAAATAGAATTTGTATTTATGAACAATAAGGGGTTTTAAGTTGTATGCAAAGGGAATAAATATTTGTTTTTGCTGAATTTTGAGCCAAAGTAAATATTTATTCTTTAGTATTGATTTTTTCTTTTGCAGAGGATATAATAAGGACATGTGAAAGTTATTTTACTTTTTAGTTAAATTGATGACAAACATATGGGTTGTTTATCGATTTACTATTATTTAAGGAGGAGCTAAAAATGTATGTGTTAGGTCTGGACGTTGGGTCCGCTTCTTCAAAAGTTGTAATTCTTGATGAAGATAAGAATATTGTATCTTCCTGCGTTGTTCAGGTTGGTACAGGATCGTCAGGTCCGTCAAGAGCACTTGATGAGGCTTTGGGAAAAGTTAACCTTACACTTGATGATATGAAGAAAATTGTAGCTACAGGCTACGGAAGATATGCTTTTGAAAAGGCTGACAAGCAGATTAGCGAAATCAGCTGTCACGCTAAAGGTATTTTCCATCTTGTTCCTACAGCAAGAACAATTATTGATATCGGCGGACAGGACGCTAAAGCTATTCGTTTGGATAACAATGGAATGGTAAGCCAGTTCTTTATGAATGACAAATGTGCCGCTGGTACAGGAAGATTTCTTGAAGTTATGTCAAGAGTACTTGAAATTGATATTACTCAGATGGCAGAATATGACAGCCGTGCTACAGAGGTTGTAAATGTAAGCAGTACATGTACTGTTTTTGCCGAGTCAGAAGTAATATCACACCTTTCAAATAATGTTCCTAAAGAAAACATTATTGCAGGTATACATGCATCAGTTGCCAGCAAGGCCTGCGGTCTGGCCTACAGGACAGGTCTTGAGGACGATATAGTTATGGGCGGTGGAGTTGCGCAAAATGCCGGAGTTGTCCGTGCAATCAGCAGAGAGTTAAGGAGACCGGTTATTGTGGCTCCTAACCCGCAGATTACAGGCGCTCTTGGTGCTGCTTTGTTCGCTTATGATGAAGCTAAAAAGCATTAATTAAAGGAAAGAGGGATTTAGATGACTGAAACAGAAGGTATGAACGCAAAACAAAAATTAGGCTATTATACTCAGAAGTTTTATGATGACGCAATGGCTGCTCATGGCAAAGGTGAGTTTGTATGCTGGTCAAGCTCAATAGCTCCTTCAGAGTTCTTCAGAGCTATGGGCATACATATTGTATACCCTGAAAACCACGCTGCTGCTGTTGGTGCAAAACACGGCGCGCTTGAAATTCTTGAATTAGCTGAAAGAAAAGGCTATACAATGGATAACTGTTCATATTCAAGAATTAACCTTGCATACATGGATCTCCTTGTTGAAGAAAAGGTTACAGGCAAAACACCGGAAGCTCTTGCTAAGCTTGATGAGCTTAAAATTCCAAGAATTCCATTACCTGATGTAATTATTATGTGTAACAACATCTGTGAGGTTCTCCTTAAATGGTATGAAAACCTTGCAGTAACACTTAAAGTACCTTATATCATTATCGACGTGCCATATGTTCATCAGTGGCCTATTCCACAGCATGCTATAGATTATGTTGAGGCTCAGTTCAAGAGAGCTATCAAACAGCTTGAAGACCTTTGCGGCAGACCATTTGATTATGAGAACTTTATTAAAGTTCAGGAGCAGACACAGCGCTCAATTGCTGCCTGGGACAAAGCTATGGGAATGGCTTCTGTTGTTCCTTCACCGCTTAACGGCTTTGATATCTTCAACTTCATGGCTCTTATTGTATGTGCTCGTTCTGACTATGCTTCAGAAGATACATTTACTACACTTGCTCAGGAACTTCAGGAGAAGGCTGATGCAGGTATCGATGCTTTCAAAGGCGGCGAGAAAACACGTATCGCATGGGAAGGAATTGCTGTATGGCCATACCTTTCACACACATACAAAGCTCTTAAAGCCCTTGGCACAAATATGGTAGGTTCAACATACCCAAGTGCATGGTCAATTCATTATGAGCCTGGCGACCTTAAAGCTATGGCTGCCGGATATATCGGCTGCTACTACAACACAAGCCTTGAAAGACGTGTTGACGTACTTGGCGGTGTTATGGAAAATACAAAATGTACAGGCATTCTCTACCACAACAACAGAAGCTGCAAGAACATGGCTGTTATGAACGTAGAAATGGCTGAGATGATAAGAGAAAGAACAAAGACTCCTTTTGCAAGTTTCGACGGCGACCAGACAGACCCTCGTAACTTCTCAGAAGCTCAGTTTGATACAAGAGTTGAGGCTCTTTCAGAGGTTATGGAGCAGAACATGGCAAATGCCGAAAATCAGAATGCTTGATTTGAAATTTAGAGGAGGCGTTATT
>CALWHR010000035.1 GCA_944380455.1 uncultured Clostridia bacterium | reverse complement strand
GGTAATAGTCGTAATAACTGACGAAATATTCCACCGCATTTTCTGGGAATATCTCTTTAAACTCGCTGTAAAGCTGTGCGGCAAGGGTTTTGTTGTGTGCAATGACCAATGTAGGCTTTTGTAATTTCTCTACAATATTAGCCATTGTAAAAGTCTTTCCTGAGCCTGTAACACCCTTTAAAGTCTGGAATTTCAAGCCTTTCTTAAATCCATCGGCTATCTTTTCTATCGCCTGGGGCTGGTCGCCAGTAGGCTGAAATTTTGAATGTATTTTAAATGGTTTGTCCATGATACACCTCCGTTCGTACAAAGCGAAGTGATTACTGCCAGACAATTATTCGTAAAGGCATATAATCTGTTTTTGCTTAAAAAATTCCTTTTACGAATTCTGACCGCTAAAATCAAAATTTTAAAATATAATAACACTTCATATCTAATTATTTAAATATAAACTACTAAGAAGTATATCACAGTTAAATACTAAAGTATAGGGGAACACAAAAATTATACAAACATTCGTTCTGTTAAATTTTATATACCATTGTTTTCTATTTGGAAACAATTATATCAAAATTCTTTAATTACATGGCAAAACAAACTTCATTTATTGTACTATCCTTAAACTTGGCATTTGCTGTTGCTTGTTCTAAAATTAATTGGATAATATCAATTATCATTTTTGATTTCTGTATAAAATGGATTCAAATAAAGAATTATAGACATAAATACAAAAACATTTTCAATTTTCATTAGTGCTGCATCAAAATACTTAATTTGGTATTTCTCTTATTTCTTTATGTGAGAATGCAGAAAGCTCATTATGCTTTAAATTCTTTAAACCATTATGTGTATTATATCTAATTACATAAACCACATTGATATGAGCCGGCTTAACTTCTTCAACAGCCAGCTTTAAATCTTCCATATTAGGCGGTAAACCTATAATACTAGCCATAACTACTTCAAAATAGTACTCTTCGTTGTGCTCGATTATATCAACTTCACCGTTCACAAAGCTTTCCGAAATATTTTTAATTAACTTAGCTGTTGTTGTTCCGCAGCCTCGCATTTTGCTTTTGATTCTGCTTCTCCTTTCGTCATAATCCTTTAAAATATCTGTTTTTAATCCATATTGTTTTTCCCAAAAGTCCAGCCCCCAAGTTGCAGTATCAACATTAAACTGCATCATAAGCTCGTCCCTTTTGTCTTCTGCCATGTTTACAACAGACTCAATAGCATTTTCAAAGTTAACAATTTCATCTGATTTTGAGAACCTTTCCGGCAGTAAATTTATCATTTTGTCAGCCATTTATAACCACCGTTCCTTTAACTGCAATCTCGTTTTCTGCAATCTCTGTATTTGTATTTGAACCGTTTACCAAAAGAGATGTAAAATCCACAACCCCTTCAGTGCTTAAAATAATATACCCTATTTGATTATAAAGAATTTTTTTACCTGTAAAGGCTATGCTTTTTAGATATTCATCAACGCTTGCTTCTATATCATTCTGAATTTCTTCAGTTTTTCGGCTTCCGTCTGTTTCAATAATGGCTTCAACATTTATTTCTTTTTCAACTGCACTTTCTACTGTAACAGTTGCCCCAATAGGCCGCATTTGCTCAATATGTTCTTTGCATGCGTTAATTATGTCTTCATTGCAGCTTCTCATCTCGCCTGAACAGATAACTACTTTTACCGTACCATTTCCGTTCCATAACGGAAAAACTTTCGCCTCACCAACTCCGTTAACTTCTTTTGCCCACATCATATAGTGATAAATATTTCCGCTTGTTGCTGGCCTTTGCCAGAATTCATACAGCCTTTTAACAAGGCTTTCGTCGCTTTCGTCATCTGTGCCGCCTTCTGCTTTTGTGGCATTAGTAACACTTGCAAGACCGCTTATGGTTTTGTACATTTTGGTAATTGTATTAGCCTCTGTATTGTAAACTTCCCCGCTTTTTGCCGCCGTAATACTGCCTTTGGCCGTCCCTTCTTCACCTATAGTAACAGCCGTATCAAGTATGTATTCATATCCGTCATCTGTAACAAAAATACTTCCGGCATTTACAACAGTTCCGCTTTTACCTGTAAAAATAACATCTGCTGTTGCCTTTGTACCTTGCTTTCTTTTAATTCCGTATTCACCAGCACGCATGTCAATGTATTTTCCGCTTGTTTCATCCACAAATGCAATAGGTATGCAGGCATTCAAACTTTGCATTAATTCCCAAACCTTATAGCTAACCGGCGAAATCAAATTATTGGCAAAACTTCCTTCTCTCACATCTACATCTGTAATTTCCTTTAAAATATCATTTTTTATGCTTTCAACTGTAATATTCTCAAACAAAACTGTCACCCTCCATTTTCACATTTCCATATATAGTTTCTGCTGTAAAACTTATTATCAGCCTGTCGTTTTCAAATTGAACATCTATTCCATTTACCGCTGTTATGTATGGATTAATAATCAAACACTCTTCTATAAGCCTTTTGCATTCCATGCTTTTTACAGTATCACTGTATGGCTGACCTATAAGCTCCTCAATGTCACTTCCATAATTGTGTGTGTAAATCACATATCTTTTCCTCTCTGTTTTTAAAGCATTCCATATCCATACTTTAATTGCTTCAATGCCGCTTACTATAATAGGCTGTTTGTTTTTAAATACAGGAATATCCTTTTCGTAGTCCCATTTTATTTCTTTGTAAACCGGCATCGTTTCTTCTTCACTAATTGCTGCCGGCTGAATAAAAGGAAATATCTCCATTCTGCTCACCTCACATTTTTTCTACTCTGCATAAAATAATCATGCTCTGCCCATTGTCCAAACTTATAAGGAGCACTTTTTCGCCTGTTTCAATCCTTATTCCGTTTGCTCTCATAAGCTCGTTTTCATTGCTTTTGTACTCAATTCCGCCAACATTAATAATCTGCTTTTCTTTGTCATCTCCGGCTGTTACGGTGCCGAAATAAAAATATGTCGGCAGTCTTTCGTCTGTTTTTCTGCTCATTAAATTCAAAATATCGTTGTACGGATTTTTGTTCGTCATTCAATTTCACCTCCTGCACTTTTCTCACTCATTATTTTTTCAAAATTAAGCGTAAGGCTGTTGGTGTATATGCCTTTTTGCCAAATATGAGTATCTCTGTCAATATAAAAAAGACCGCTAAGTCCTGTATAAGGCTCTTTAACGATCACCGAATTACCAGATATAAATCTTGCGTTTCCTATATTTTCTACTGTTATTTTCCTTTCCAATTTATTTTCAGATAGTACCTTCTGCGCCAGCTTTTGTGCGTCCTCGCTGTCATCTTTTATTTCATATTTCTGTAATAGCCCGAATTTTGCTATGCTTTCATCATCTTTAAAAGAATTAATATAAACCTGGTCTTTTCCGTATACGGCAACACAGTTATACATGTTTTCGGCGCTTTCGCTTACATTGGAATATGTCAGATTATAGTTTCCGTCTAAGCTTCCTATTGTATTTTCGTTTCTTTCAATAACACATAGCCTGTCGTCCTCAAACCTTAATACATATTTTTTGCCTGTTGTCTGGGAAGCTATAGAGTATAAAGTTTGAATTATGTCAAGCAGACTGTTCCCCACAAACTTTCTTTTTATTGTAACTCCTGTGCCTGCAATACTTCCTGCCTTTATTCCAAAATCAGTGCAAATCCTCTGCACCATGCTTTCGGCGGTGGTGTTAACACTGTATACAGCCTGATTTTTTTTAATGTAAATTCCTCTGTCAGCACACCCTAAATTAATTAAGCTCTTTCCCGTGTCAATGCTCCTTGAAAATATAAACCCGTTAAAAATTCTTTCTCCGTTTTCAGTCATAATAACTCCGCTTCCTGCCTCACAGCTTATTTCGGGTACATTTTTGTCGTTGCTTTTGGATAAAACACTAATTTCAAGCCGCCTTACACAGCTTTCATAATCCCCGCTTAGCTGTGCGCTTTCCACATAGTCCGTAATGTCGCATACTCTGCCCTCTCCTGTTATGTATATCTTCATTTGCCTCACCTTCTTTTTTTATAATACACTCTTGTCCGGAATTTTTATTGTGTCCCCGGCGTATATAATATTGGCGTTTTTTATGCCGTTAAATGCCGCCAGCCTGCTGTATAAACTGCTGTCGCCGTAATACAGCCTGCAAATACCGCTTAAAGTGTCGCCTTTTTTAATTGTGTATTTCGTTTCATCTTTCTTGCTTTGTGTTTCACTTCTGGCATTGTTCCCCGTTTCGCTTTTAACAGAGCTGTCTGCTGTACTAAGCACTCTGCACTGCGCCACGTTTATATCGGCATAAACATCACCTGTTCCGTCCTGCTCTTTAAATTTAATGCTCTCTATAAAACAGGTTGTGTTTATGTTTGTTCTGGAAATAATAAACCTTATTACTTTTCCGCTGTCGCACCATTCCTCAAATTTTTTCACATAAAAATAAGGGTCTGTTTTGGCCCCCTCGTTTAAAAATCCATATTCTAATGCCGGAAATAAACAGCTTATGTTTATATTCATCATATACCTTTTTCCGGGAATGTTTGTTGTTCCAAGCTCTGTAAGATTTACTTTTTCACTGCTTATACCGTGGTCAATTTCATATCCTGCCGGCGTAACCGGAAGCAGTATCTCCTCGTTTTTTTCCGTGTCAAGAAATATAAATTTCAGTCTTTCCGCCATTTATTAAACCTCCTTAATACCTTGCATAATCTCCGTAATATCCCAAGTCCGCTTCTTCCAGTTTCTGTGCCAAACTCCTTGCTATCCGCTCAATGTCAGCTTCCTCTCTTACTGTTAAACCATTCATATTTATAACAATCCCTCCCGTGTTATTTTTGTATTCCCTGTTCTCGCTTGCTGTCAGCACCCTTTCGCCTTCATGCAGAACGGCTCTGTATCCGTTGTACGGAACATACTGTATTCCGTAGGCATTTTGCTTTTCTTTTA
>CALWHR010000034.1 GCA_944380455.1 uncultured Clostridia bacterium | reverse complement strand
GATGTCTTCGTTCAGGTAAAGTTTCTCGCGCCATTTGATTATACAAATTTGCTCCCGTTATTAACGGGAGTTTTTTTTTATCATTTTCTTAATATTATATATATTCCAACAGCCACAAGAGCTGCTGCTGCTAAAAATCCCCACCATGGAAAAAACTCAACAATAAGCATACCTGTCCCCAAAGAAACAAGTATCACTCCTATAAATTTAAATTCCATAAGCATTCCCCCGTAATCTATATTACATTATATTCTGTAAACCAGCTTTGAATACAAAAACATTTATACTTTAAAAATTATACTTAAACTAAAAAAGACGCTTAAAACTCTAATAGCTTTAAACGTCTCTTTATTTTAATCATGGCATTTCATAACATACAAATAACCGCTTGTTATTTCAACCTCAGCCTTTTCAGCAAGCATTACGTTGCTTACTGCCAAAAGCCTGCTGCCAAAAAACAGCGTGTCATTGTTAAGGGGATACTCAAGACCTGTAGTTGTAACGCCTTTTACTTCCTGAGTCATAGGAATCAATGATACAATATCACCTTTTTTGCCAGTTATAACAGCCTTTTTATCTATTAACCAAACTTCATTAAACTCGTTTACAATTTTAGCCTGTATTCCTTGTTTTAAAATATTAAACAACAGCTGGAAATTAGCTAATGTATGGTCCATTCGGCTTCCAATTCCGGCTGTTATTATTATCTCATTACATCCGGAACTTATCGCTTCATCAATGCCAAGTTCCATGTCGGTTTCATCTTTTTTGCATGGATATTGCTTAAAATCAATATTCTGTTCTTTAAAATAATTCAATATTTCTTTGTCTGCGGAATCAAAATCACCTACTATAACATCCGGCATAATTCCAAGTTTTTTTGCATGCTTTATTCCGGCGTCACAGCATATAATTAAACTGTTTTCAATATATTTTCGGCAGAAAGAATAATCACTGATATCAGCTCCGCCAAAAATTAAAGCTCTCATTATTATTCATACTCCCTGATAATTGTCATAAACTTCTCTACAGCTTCTCCCGGATTTTCTGCTCCAAAAACCGCTGAGCCGGCAACAATGCTGTCTGCTCCGGCATCAAGAACCTGACGAAGGTTATTTAAGCTTACTCCGCCGTCAATTTGTATGTCAAAGTTCAGCTTTCTTTCTTTTCTTGCCTTTACAAGCGATGGTATTTTATTTAAAGCTTCCGGTATAAACTTCTGTCCGCTGAATCCCGGAAATACAGTCATTACAAGCACCATGTCAACTTTATCAAGAACGGAAGCCACTGCCTCAACCGGTGTATCAGGTCTTACTGTAACTCCTGCCTTGCATCCAAGGGAATGAATTGTATCAATTATTTTTCCAAGGTCTGTGCAGGCTTCAAAATGTACATTTAATATATCTGCACCGGCAGAAGCAAAATCCGCAAGATATTTTTCAGGATTTTCTATCATAAGATGCACATCAAAAACCAAATCTGTAACTTTCCTTATACTTCTTAATACCGGTGCTCCGAAAGTAATGTTAGGCACAAAATGACCATCCATTATATCAAGGTGAATGTACTGAGCTCCAGCGTTTTTAACTATTGCCAATTCTTCCGCAAGTTTTGAAAAATCTGCTGACAAAAGCGACGGTGATAAAGTTTTCACTTATTATCTCTTCCTTTCCTGGTAATGTTCGTTTATCTCGTTATAAAGCGCTGTGTACTTTTCATATCTTATACTGTTTATGCCGTTTCCAACATGCTCTTTTACACAGCAGTCAGGTTCATTAATATGGACACATGACGAAAATCTGCATTCATTGTTATACGCTCTGAATTCCGGGAAATATTCCTGTAATTTTTTAGGCTCAATATTGTCTAAATACAGAGAAGTAAAACCTGGTGAGTCAACAATAAAGCTGTTGTCAAATATTTCCATTAATTCAGCATGTCTTGTAGTATGTTTTCCTCTTTCAATTTTTTTGCTTATTTCGCCTGTTTGAAGAGCAAAGTCCGGATTAAGGCAGTTTATTAAACTGCTTTTTCCCGCACCTGACGGCCCGGCTACAACAGATATTTTACCTTCTACGCTTTTCCTTAATTCATCAATATTAATTTTTTCATGGGCGGATACAGGAATAACCCTGTATCCGGCCTGAGTATATAATTCTTTGTACTGTTCAAATTCACTGTCTTTATCCAAATCAATCTTGTTTATGCAAATCGTTATTTCCAGCTTCTGCTCCTCGGCAAGAATAAGAAATCTGTCAAGAAGGTCTGGATTAAATTTTGGACTTACAGCAGCAAATATTATAAGCACCTGGTCTACATTAGCCACTTTTGGCCGTATAAGCTGATTTTTTCTCGGCTTAATAATATCAAGACTACCTTTTTTATTTTCCTCATCCAAAACGCTTATCTGAACATAGTCACCAACAATAGGTGTTATTTTTTCTTTGCGGAATTTACCGCGGGCACGGCATTCATAAACACCATTTTGGGTATTTATATAATAAAACCCGCCTATTCCCTTAATAATTGTACCGTCAAGCATTAATTGCCCTCCGAGAAATTAACCATCTGACTCCACTGGTAAACATTATCAATATAAAGCTGTATCTCAGCCTGGCCGCTTCCTGTAATATTTACTGTAAATGGAAAATCCGAAAGCGGTCTTTTATCGTCATATGCTACCTCAACTGAGTTTCCGTTAACAATTTTTAAAATTTTAACAGGTATACTGTTTATATCGGTATAAGTTGCAGGTGCTTCTACAGTAAACGAAAGTGTTTTTTCTGTTTCTGCCGGCTCCTGTGTATCACTTGTGCCGCTGTTTTCTGTATTGTCTGTTGTTTCAGAAGTCTCAGATTCATCCGGTTCTTCCGGCTGTTCAGATGTGCCTTTGCTTATTTCAAAGTTAATTGTTGAATCTTTTGCAACTTCACTTCCAGAAGCAAGTGACTGTCCTGTTACCTGGTCTTTTGGTTTGTCTGAATCAACAGAACTGATAGAGCCAAGTTTAAGTCCCGCAGCATCAAGCTCAGTTTTTACAGCTGAAATATCCTTACCTACAAAGTTTGGCACAACAACATTAACATCTTCCGGTCCTTTGCTTACTGTAAGTATAATTTTAACTGTAGAATCCATTTCAGTCTGTGCCGCAGGTGACTGTTCCATAACTATTCCTTCCTGAATAGTATCGCTGAATTCATACTGAACTTCCGGCTTTTGACCTCCTATTGATGTAATCATTTCAATAGCTTTATCTTTTTCTTCATAAACCACATTAGGCATTGTAAAAGTTTTCTGTCCAAGGCTTACGGCAACATCTATAACCTGACCTTCTGAAACCATAGTACCTGCTTCTGGTGACTGTGTTATAATTGTATTCTCGTCAAAATCACTGTAATCCTGTTCAGCAACATTAATCTTTAATCCAAGGCTTTCTGCTTCTTCTTTAGCTTCTTCAAGTGTATATCTCTCAAAATTAGGAACCTCTATATCTCCTTCTGTCACCTCACCTGAAGAAGAACTGCTTGATATAACACCCTGTCCTGCAAGGAATTTAGCGCCGAAAAAGCTTATAATACCTATTATCACAAGAGCTGTTATAACAGCGGCAATAATAGTTTTCTTTTCTTTCTGCCTATAGTATTCGTCATCTTCCTCATCATAATAATCGTCATCATAATTCTGCGGCTTTTTATATATTTTTGCATCCTTTTGCTTACGTTTTGACCTTGATTTCAATGAATAATCAATCTCCTCGTCATAATCGTCTTCGTAAACATCATCTTCATAATCATCTTCTTCATAGTCATCATCTTTGGATATAACTATTTTTTTGTTGTATTCCTCAAATTTTTCCGATGCGTCTTTGGCAAAGCTTTTCTTTTTGCTTCCGGTAATCTCAATTTTAATTCCGTCATCGCTTTGCTCATCTTGTTTTGTAAAGTTGGTAACTTTTATTTTCTCTGATTCATTATTGTCATGCAAAGCTTCAACAGCTGAAATATTTTCGGCAACATTTCCTGCGGCACTTTCAATGGAAACCTCATCTTTTGCCACATTAGTAACTTTTTCATTGTTTTGCTGAATAGAAGTTTTCTCTGCCAAAGCAAGCTTTAAATCAGATAAAAGGTCATCACTTGAATTATATCTGTCATCTTTTTTCTTTGCGGAAGCCTTGTTAATTATAGATATAACGGCATCACTTACATTTGGATTATACTGGCGTATATCCGGCATTTCGCTGTTAAGATGCTTTAAGGCTATTGCAACAGAGTTATTTCCGTCAAAAGGTACATGGCCAGTAAGCATTTCGTACATTGTAATACCGATGGAGTAAATATCGCTTTTTTCATCTACATAACCGCCTCTTGCCTGTTCCGGCGAGAAGTAATAAACAGAGCCTACAGCATTTGTAGTCATTGTTATAGTAGAAACATCAGCTGCCCGAGCTATACCAAAATCCGTTATTTTAATAGTACCGTCTACGCTTATAAGTATGTTTTCAGGCTTAATATCCCTGTGCACAACTCCATTTTTATGGGCATTAGCAAGAGCCGCCGCCATTTGAATGGCAATGCTTAAAGCTACAACCTCATCAAGAGGCGCATTTTCTTTTATAACCTGTTTAAGAGTATCGCCATGAATATACTCCATTACTATGTAATATATTCCGTTGTCCTCTCCAACATCATATACATTTACAATATTAGGATGCGAAAGCCTTGCGGCAGAACGTGCTTCTGTTGTAAATCTTGACTTAAAATCATCTTCATAAGTAAATTCTTCTTTAAGTACCTTAACTGTAACATTTCTTTCAAGTTTAAGGTCTCTTCCTCTGTAAACTACGGCCATGCCGCCCGTTCCAATTTTTTCCTGTATCTCGTAACGTCCGCTTAGGACTGTACCGGCACTAAGAATCATATTTTCACCTCATGTCTATTATAACTGCGGAAATATTATCATTTCCGCCCATGTCATTAGCGGCATCAATAAGTCTGTCAAGCATCAATTCGGCACTACCGCCACTTTCAAATACCTCTGTTATTTTTTTATCCGAAACCATATTTGTAAGGCCGTCGGAACATAAAAGAACTAAATCTCCTGTAGAAAGCTTTTCGATAACAGTATCAGCAAGAACTGTTTTCTCACTTCCAACGGCTCTTGTTATTACATTTTTATTAGGGTGTCTTTCTGCTTCTTCTAAAGTAAGCTTTCCCTGCTTAACCATTTCCATAACAAAAGAGTGGTCTCTTGTTATCTGCCTCAAAGAACCCTTTGAAAATATATAAGCCCTGCTGTCACCTACATGAACTGCATATAAAGAATTATTTTTTAAAACAGCACATGTAAAAGTAGTCCCCATACCTTCAAGTGTTTCATATTGAACAGATTTTTCATATAGCTTTCTGTTGCATATGGAAACAGCCTCTACTAATGTATCAAGAATATTTTCTTCTTCAAGCTCTTCGTCGCTTCTGGAATTAATAAACTCCTTAAAAATCTCTATGGAATATCGGCTTGCCACCTCGCCGGCTTTATGGCCTCCCATTCCGTCTGCCACTATATATACATATTTTAATTTGCAGTCATTATCGGATATATAAATTGAATCTTCATTATTTTTTCTCAGCAACCCGGTAACGCTTTTTCCGGCAGCGTACATTTTATGGTCACCTCCTGTTATTGAGATATCCTCTCCGAAGCTGTCCGCATGCGGCATTAATGTCGCTTCCCAGCTTTCGTCTTATAGTTGTTTCTATGCCTTTTGAGTTTAGCACAGAAGCAAAATTCTGGATTGTTTCTTCGTTGCTCTTAACAAAATTTCTTTCCTTCACATCATTTACCGGTATAAGGTTTATATGACAAAGCATATTTTTAAGCCTTGAAGCAAGCTCTAAAGCATTTTCCATGCTGTCATTTACCCCTCTTATCATAGCATACTCAAATGTAATGCGTCTTTTGGTAAAATCAGAATAATTCTTGCAGGCTGTTAAAAGCCTTTCCATATTATATTTTTTAGAAACCGGCATTATGCGGTTTCTTATTTCATCGTTTGGCGCGTGAAGTGAAACAGCCAGTGTTATCTGAAGGTTTTCTTCTCTTAACCTGTCTATTCCGTCTGCAAGGCCGCATGTGGAAAGAGTAATATGCCTTTGACCTATTCCCAAACCGTTACCTGAATTAACAAGCTTTATAAACTTAACAGCATTATCATAATTGTCAAGAGGTTCTCCGCTTCCCATAAGTACAATGCTCGAAATTCTCTCGCCTATATCTTCCTGAATTTTATAAACCTGAGAAAGCATTTCCCCCGCAAGCAGATTATATTCCAAACCGTTTAAAGTAGAAGCACAAAAAGCACATCCCATTCGACAGCCAGCTTGAGTTGAAACACAAACTGCGTTGCCGTATGAATAACGCATCAGAACGCTTTCTATTACATTATCATTATCAAGAGCAAAAAGGTATTTTGAAGTACCGTCTTTTTGAGATTCAAGCTTTTCCACTATTTTAAGGTTGCTTATTTTAGTTTCTTCTACAAGCTTTTCTCTTAAACTCTTTGATAAATTAGTCATCTCATCAAAAGAACAAACTCTTTTTTCATGAAGCCATTGGAATATCTGTTTTGCACGGAATTTCTGCTCGCCCATACTCATTAGCAAATTTTCCAGTTCATCTATTGACATAGACTTTAAATCAGTCTTAGCCATTTTATTTCTCCTTTCTTTTAAGCCTTGCTATAAAAAATCCGTCTGTGCCATGCACATTGGTAAAAAGCTGTATAAAGCCGTTTTCGCTCTCCGGCGCTTTAATATTATCCGGCAGATAGTTTTGTATATTCTCCGCCTCAAAAGGAAAATTTTCCAAAAACCATTTTACATTATTTTGATTTTCTTTTTTAGATACTGTACATGTGCTGTAAACAAGCACACCACCCTTTTTAACATATTGCCAAACCGCAGAAAAAATATCTCTTTGCAGTTTAATAAGGCTGTCTATATCATTACCGTCTTTTTTAAGTCGGATATCCGCTTTTTTACGCATAAGGCCAAAGCCTGAACAAGGTGCATCAACAATAACTCTGTCGTATTTTTCAACATCTTTCGGGTTAAATACCGTAGCATCATGGTTTTGAGTCTGAATAATATCTATACCCAGCCTTGATGCACTGTCTTTTATAAGCTCAAGCCTATGGTCGAATATGTCCCTCGATACAACAATACCTTTATTATTCATCATTTCAGCTATAAGTACACTTTTTCCACCAGGAGAAGCACACACATCAAGTATTTTTTCGCCTTCTTTAGGAGAAAGCACATTAACTGCTAAAGATGAGCTTTCATCCTGAACATGAAAATAACCTTTTTTAAAAGCCTCAAGTGAAGCAATATCGCTTATTTTAGATATTCTAATGCTGTTTTTTAAATAATACGCTTTCTGATATTCAACACCGTCTTTTTCAAGGCTCTGGCAAAGTCCTTTCATATCCGTTTTAAGAGTATTAAGGCATATTGTAACCGCAGGCTTTCCACAGTTGGATTTACATAACTCCCTTGTGAAATCCTCTCCGTAATAACTAAGCCACATTTTAACAAGCCACAGCGGATGCGAATATTCAACACTTATATTCTCAGCTGTATCCTCAGGCAAGTCAACCGTTTTATAATTTTCAGCAATTTTCCTCAGCACGGCATTTGCAAAGCCTGAAAGTCCTGATAATCCTCTGTTTTTAATTAGTTTTACGCTTTCATTAATTGCTGCACTCTTAGGCACATCCATAAATATTATCTGATAAACAGCACTTCTTAATACTGCCAAAACATACGGCTTCATTTTTGTTGTATGTGTTTTTGAAAAACTGTTTATCACATAATCAATATAGATTATATTTCTTAAAGTGCCGTTAACAGTCTCTGTAACAAAAGCTCTGTTCCTAACAGGCATAGCACCGTTTTGTTTAAGAGCCTTTTTTAAAGCTATATTGCTGTAGCTGCCATTTACAGATATGTCTTCAAGAACAGCGGCGCAAACCTCTCTGGGATTAATTACTATCATACAATCTTCCTTTCAAAGCCAACTTAATATATTATTTTACAGCAAATAACCATAATGAGCAATTACTTTTTGCATAAAGCAACATTATATGACAAACACATAGATTTAACAATGCCAAAAATTAAGGCTTTGCCGCAAAAAACAGCAAAGCCGGTTAAATTATATAAAATCATCACGCATAGGTGAAAAAACATCAATACAAACGCTCTCTTCCAAAGCCTCAACGCTGTGAGGAATATTAGCGCATGATATAACAGTATCTCCCTTTTCAAGAACCTGTGTTTTATCTTTTAAAGTAAAAGAAATTTTTCCTTCTGCAACGTAAGTGCTTTGAATATTTTTATGTGCGTGTGAAGCCACTATAGCACCTTTTTTCAAGCATACTTCACAAATCATAAGCTCGCCTGTGTATGAGAGTACTTTTCTTGTAACTCCCTCTCCAGCAAAATCTGGCTTTGTTTCAATGTTTTTAGCAAATATTTTATCCATTATTAGTTTCTCCCTTATCTGTCGTCACGTCTGCCAAAAATAAGAATAAGACGCAAAAGTGATAATATGGCACTTACAGCCGCCGCAACATAAGTTAAAGCTGCCGCCCCCAGAACCTTCCTTACCGGCTCAAGTTCATCAGAAGAAAGTATTCCGTAGTTTCCCAGCATATTAACAGCTCTTGATGAAGCGTTAAACTCAACTGGAAGCGTTACTATGGAAAACAGAACAGCAAGGGCAAAAAGTATAATTCCGCCTTGAATTAAAGTATAACCAAAGCTTGAACCACTGTTATAACCAAATAAAATACCAAGAAATATCAGCGGCATTGCAAGTCTTGAGCTAAAGTTTGTAAGAGGCACCATAGCACTTCTTAATGAAAGCGGTACATATCCCACATTATGCTGTACCGCATGGCCAGTTTCGTGAGCCGCAACGCCAATAGCTGCAAGAGATGTGCTGGAATATACCGGGTCTGAAAGACGAAGTACCTTATGTGCCGGGTCGTAATGGTCTGTCAGATTTCCGTGTATCCTCTCTATTCTTACATCATAAATTCCGGCTCTGTGCATCAGTTCTTCTGCAACCTCAGCCCCTGTCATTCCGCTGCGACTTCTTACTTTTGAATATTTGTTAAATGTACTGTTTACCTTTGACTGGGCATACATGGCAAGTATAAATGCAGGTATCAGTAAATAGATGTACTGGAAATTAAAATAAAACATCTTTATCACTCCTTATTATTGTAAAACTGTGCCTGTTTCAACTGCGTGACCCCTCATATATGCGCCTGTATCCATTTCTTTTCCGCCTTTAGCCTGAACGGAAAGAACCTCAATACTGCCTTTGGCGCACTTTACAATAAACCCTTTTTTATTTACTTCACAAATACAGCCGTTTTCCCCGTTATACTCCTTGTCCAAAACCCTAACTTTCCAAATTTTAAGAACTTCGCCGTTTAAAAGGGTATATGCCCCCATATTAGGATTAAGTCCCCTTACAAAACATGAAATTTCAAAAGCAGTTTTGTTCCAATCTATATGAGTCATATCTCTGTCAATCATGTGCGCGTATGTTGCTTTTGAATCGTCCTGTTTTTCTCTTTTTGCTGTGCCGTTTTCAATTTCAGATAATGTTTCTTCCAAAAGCTGTGCACCGCATAAAGCAAGCTTCTTGCCTAATGTGCCGTAAGTATCCTCGTCTGTTATCTCAACTTCTCTTTTAGAAATCATATCACCACAGTCAAGACCTTTTGCCATGTGCATTATTGTAATTCCTGTAACTTTGCAGCCGTCCATTACGGCTCTTTGCATAGGCGCTGCACCCCTATAAAGAGGTAAAAGCGAGCCATGAACATTAATTGAACCATACTTTGGTATATTAAGCACTTCTTCTGGCAGTATCTGTCCATATGCTGCAACAACAAATATATCTGCGTTATATTTTTTTAATTCTTCAGCAAACTCTGGCGCCTTGGCGCTTACAGGCTGCAAAACATCAATGCCGTTTTCCAGTGCTATTTCCTTAATAACAGGCGGTATCATCTTTTTACCGCGGCCTTTTGGCTTATCCGGCTGAGTTACAACAGCCAGTACATTATGCTTTTTAATAAGCATTTTAAGGGTGTCAACGGCAAATTCCGGAGTACCCATAAATATTACGTTCATTAATCGTCCTGCCTTTCTTCTACCGGCTCTGCTTCTTCAAGAGCTTTATCAATATACAGTATACCATCAAGATGGTCTGTTTCATGGCATAAAGCTACAGCCATAAGGTCTTTGCCCTCAACTATTATTTCCTCACCTTTTCTGTTTAATGCCTTAACTTTTACATATTCCGGTCTTTCAACAGGAGCGCTGTAGCCAGGTATACTTAAACAGCCTTCATTTCCTATCTGTGAACCCTTTGTTTCAACTACAACAGGATTTATAAGCTCTACAAGGCCATCACCTATATCTATAACCACTATTCTTTTAAGTATGCCTACCTGAGGCGCTGCAAGACCTACACCGTTTGCAGCATACATAGTTTCCGCCATATCATCAAGAAGTGTTAAAACTCCTGGCGTAATATTGTTTACCGGTTTTGAAATCTTTCTTAAAACTTCGTCTGTGCTTATTCTTATTTTTCTTTTTGCCATTTTTAATTATACCTCCGGTTTAAAACATATCTCTTGCCGACATATACAAATTAACAGTTACGGCCGAGCTTTTATAGCTTTCATTATATTTTTCAATTGCTTTTTTTATAAAATTTCTCAAAATATTTTCATCTGAACACTTTACAGAAATTGTCATTCTGTATTCGTTCTTTACTTTATAAACAACAGCCTCAGTGGGACCGATTATATTTATTTTAATATCTGTATTTTCAAATTCATTCTTGCTTTCTAAAACAATCCTGCCAAAATCCGTAATTTTTTCATTTACTTTATTTTCATCTTTACCACTGAAAAGCAAAGTATATACATAAGAAAACGGCGGGTATCCCATAATTTTTCTAACGGCACATTCTTTCTTGTAAAAAGATTCATAGTCCTGTCTTGCGGCACATTCAACAGCATAATGTTCGCTTTGGTATGTTTGGATAATAACCCGGCCTTTAGCTCCGCTTCTTCCTGCCCGGCCTGCGGCTTGGGTTATAAGCTCAAATGTAACCTCGCTTCCTCTGTAATCGCCTATATTAAGCGAAACATCTGCCGCCATAATACCTACTAATGTTACATTAGGAAAGTCATGTCCCTTTGCTATCATTTGCGTGCCTATTAGAATATCAGCCTCACCCTTTGCAAAGGCATTTAAAATTTCTCTGTGACTGCCTTTTTTTGAAACAGTATCAAAATCCATTCTTAATACTCTGGCATGCGGAAACATTCTTTTAACTTCGTCTTCTATTTTCTGTGTGCCTGTACCAAAATATTTTATGTATTTAGAACCGCACTGCGGGCAAACTGCCGGAACTTCTTCTTTTTTGCCGCAGTAATGGCACATAAGGAAATTCCCCTTATAATGATATCTGTAGCTGACCGAGCAGTTTGGACACATCATAACATGTCCGCATTTCCTGCATGAAACAAAAGTAGAATATCCCCGTCTGTTTAAGAAAAGCATAATCTGCTCTCCTTTGTCAAGCTTTTCCTTAACAGCATAATAAAGCCTTTTGCTGAATACTGTTCTGTTTCCTTCTTCCAGTTCCCGGCGCATATCCACAATTTCAGTTTCCGGCAGCGAGCCGTTTCCAGCGCGTTTTGTCAGCTTTAAAAGGTTATATTCTCCATTTTGAGCTTTGAGGAAACTGTCAATAAGCGGTGTAGCTGAACCTAAAACCAGTTTAGCGCCGCTTTTTTTACTTATCTCCTGAGCTACCTGACATGTAGAGTATTTAGGCGATGTTTCGGAAATGTAAGAGCTTTCGTGTTCCTCGTCTATTATAATTATTCCTAAATTTTCAAAAGGCATAAACACTGCACTTCTTGGGCCTATTACTATGGATATTTCGCCGTTTCTTGCTTTATTCCAAACTTCATACCTTTCGCCATTGCTCATTTTGCTGTGTGTAACTGCCGCCTTATCTCCGAAACGATTTTTAAACCTCCCCACTATAAGAGGCGTAAGGGATATTTCAGGCACAAGAACAATTGCCTGTTTTCCTTCATTTATAATCTCTTCAATTATGTTTAAATAAACTTCTGTTTTTCCGCTTCCGGTTATTCCAAAAAGCAGAAATGGCTTCTTGTTTTCACTTTTTAAAACAGTATCAACAGCATTTTTTTGTTCCTCATTAAGGTTATGCCTATCTGTTTTATCTATTATAGCAATATTGTCAAATTTATGCTCTTTCTGTTTTTCACCTACAAAAAGAATTCCGTTTTTAATTAATGTATCAACAGGTGAACGACTTACTTTGGCATTTATCAAAATATCCGAAATATTACAGCCGTTGTTTTCAATAACGTATTTAAGTGCTTTCAGCTGAGAAGAATTTTTTCCACTTTCATCCAGTTTTTTTATCAATTCGTTGGCTTTTTCTTTTTCAATATTTAAAAAAACAGCTTTGCTAAAGTTTTTTAATTTAAGGTTTGCACCGGCAGGCAGAATTACATTTAAACACTGTGATAATGTACAGAAATACTTTTCTTTCATCCAATAAGCGAGCTCAATCATATCCCTGCTAATTAAAGGTTCTTTGTCTGTAACGGAATAAATCATTTTAATTTTTTCTTCCGGAATATCGCTGTAATTTTTAATATCAAGGCAGTATCCACCTGCAAGGTTGTTTTTAGGCCCAAAAGGCACTTTTACTCTGCATCCAGCTTTTATAGTGTTTAAAAGCTCAAAAGGTATTTCATAATCAAATATTCTGTCTATTTCAGGACTGGGATTGTCTAAAATAACACTGGCGTAAAGAGCCAAAAAAGCGCCCCCTTTTTGTGCCGTAATAATTTAAAAGCCGTATTTTCAAGGCAATATAAATCACTTTGAAAATACAGCCTGTGTTTTAATAATTACTCTTCTTCGTTATCAAAAGCTTCGGAAATATCTTCTGTTATTTCCTGTCCGCTGTTTTCATCTGTTTCTTCTTCAGGATGATAGTTTTCTCCACAAACAATATCACCATCTTCAACTATTCTAAGCTTTCCCTCATAAAGCTCATTAACAGCAATCGAAACCGGCTTATTGTCTTTGCTTACATTAACAAGCGGCTCAGCATGGTCTACAAGCTGTCTTGCTCTTTTAGAAGCTGCAATTACTATTGAATATCTGCTGGATGTAACAGAAGTATCATCGCCTTCTTTATTAATAACGCTTAAAAGGTCTGTGTATGATGGTCTTAACATATTAATCTCTCCCTAAACTCTTTTATTTAAAGTCATTTATTTTATCTACGTACCTGCCGCTTTCAAATTTGCTTGCCTTTACTATGCAGTTTATACGCTCAACGGCATTTTCTATTTCGTCGTTTATAACAACATAGTCGTAGTCAGGCAAAAGTTCAATTTCTTCCGAAGCGCGTATTATTCTTTTTTCAATTGTTTCAGCGTCTTCTGTACCTCTGCCGGTAAGACGTTTTCTGAGCTCTTCTTTATCCGGCGGAATTAAGAAAACCGTTACAGCCTCCGGGAATATTTTCTTTACCTGAGCCGCTCCCTGAACTTCTATTTCAAGTATTACGTTTTTGCCTTCGTTAAGCTTACCCATAACATACTCTTTAGGCGTGCCGTAATAGTTTCCGCAGAATTCTGCCCATTCAAGAAGCTCATTATTTTCAATCATCTCTTTAAATTCATTTACGGATTTAAAAAAATAATGCACTCCCTCTTGTTCATAATCTCTGGGGCTTCTTGTTGTGGCAGATATAGAAAGAGCATATGATGTACCGTTTATAAGCTTGTCAACAACTGTTCCCTTTCCTGAACCAGAAGGCCCTGAAATAATTAAAAGAGTTCCTTTTTCAGTCATAGCTTTTGTTCCTCACAATCTTTTGGTGCAGACAATCTTGCGCCTATCGTCTCTGTTCCTATAAGACTTAAAACTACATGTCCGCTGTCCATAATAATAACACTTCTTGTTTTCCTGCCATAAGTAGCATCTATAAGCATGCTTCCTGCCTTAGCATCAGAAATTATCCTTTTAATAGGTGCTGAATCCGGACTTACTACAGCTATAATTCTGTTTGAATTAATAAGGCTTTTAAACCCAATACCTACAAAATTATTTTCCAAATTAAAAGCTCCTTATTCAATGTTTTGTATCTGTTCACGTATTTTTTCTATTTCACTCTTTAAATCAATAGCCGCCTGGGTAATATATAAATCACCGGACTTGGAAGCAGATGTATTGGCCTCACGGTTAAGCTCCTGAACAAGGAAATCAAGTTTACGTCCTACAGGCTCGTCGCTTTCAAGTATATCCTCAAGCTGCGAAATGTGGCTGTAAAGACGCGTAATTTCTTCATCAATACAGCATCTGTCTGCAAAGAGCAGTACTTCCTGACTTAATCTCTGCTCATCAACAGGCACAGTACCTAAAATCTCGTCTATTCTGTTTTTAAGCTTCTGCCTGTATTCTTCCGGCACAACAGAGGCTTTTTCTTCTATGCGTTTTGTTAAATCTTTTAATACAGCACATTTTTTAAGTATATCAGCCTTTAAGGCAGCGCCTTCCCTTTCACGCATAGCAGTAAACTGCTCTAACGCTCCGTCAAGAGCCGGTAAAAGAATATCATACATTATTTCGTCATTTTCTTCAACATTTTCTGTTGTAAGCACTTCAGGAAATTTAGATACAAGGTCAAGGGTGTTTTCGCTTTTAAGTCCGTAAGCTGCTTTAAGGTAATTCAATTTTTCTACAACAGCCGCAGCCAGCTGCTCGTTAAGCTTAACTGAAATATCCTGCTGCGAAAAAGTTTCAAAATTAATATAGACATCTGTTTTGCCGCGGGATATTTTCTGCATAATATGCTTTCTTATTTTATCCTCAAGGCTAATCATAAACCTTGGCAGCCTAATGTTTATATCGTTATACCTGTGATTTACAGACTTAATTTCAACTGTGAATTTACGGCCTTCGGCCTCATTCTCGCCTTTTCCAAAGCCTGTCATGCTTTTTATCATAATTATTCAGTCCTTTTTTAGTCATATATACTTGATTATAAATCAATTTAAGTAATATAATCAAGAGATATTAAAAAAATTTATGCCCTGTATAAATACAGACCTAAGGAGGTTTTTATTATGGCCCTTGACGGTATTACCGTATCAAATATAGTTTACGAACTTAATTTACTGCTTAAAGGCGGCAGAATGGACAAAATATATCAGCCGCAAAAAGACGAAATTGTAATTTCCATAAGAAACAACTCAAAAGTATATAAACTTCTGCTTTCTGCAAATCCAAGCCACCCAAGAGCGCATATAACAAATATACAGCGTGAAAATCCGGCATCTGCACCGATGTTCTGTATGGTTTTAAGAAAGCACATAGCCGGAAGCAGAATTATAAATATATCACAATACGGTCTTGAGCGAATAGCTAAAATACAGCTTGAGGCAATGAATGAAATGGGTGATATGGTAGACAGAAACCTTATTATAGAAATAATGGGCAAACATTCCAATATTATACTTACAGACGAAAACAGAAAAATATTAGACTCAATAAAGCATATTACCCACGAAACAAGCTCTGTAAGGGAAGTTCTTCCGGGAAAAACATACACTCTTCCTCCTTCACAAAACAAATTAAATCCTTTGGAAACAGATTACGAAACATTCAAAAACGCTTTCCGCCAAAATGAAGGAGTAAAAATACAGCAGTTTATATACAAAAACTATACGGGCATAAGTCCTGCATCTGCAAATGAAATAGCATTCGAGGCCGGAATTAGCGAAGATGACTATACGGCGCAGATTTCGGAAGAATATCTTGAAAAACTTTATAACTCGTTCAGCAGCATAATTGAATATACAAAAACAGGAAGCTTTTCACCTGAAATTATATTGGAGCCTGAAACAAACAAAGTAATAGAGTTTTTCCCTTTTGATTCAAAACAGTTTACAGGTTTTAACAAAAAAAAATTCAGCTCTATAAGCCAGCTTCTTGAAGAGTTTTATTACTCAAAAGACAACGCCTATCATATCCAGCAAAAAGCCCACGATATGCGCCGTGTTGTACTTAACAACATTGAACGCTGTGCCAAAAAGAAAGATATTCAGCTTAAAACCATTAAAGATACAGAAAATATGGATTTATGGCGTCTTAAAGGCGAGCTTATAACAGCCAATATATTTGCCATCGAAAAAGGAATGAAAAAATTTAAGGCCGTAAATTATTACGACGAAAATCTGCCTGAAATCGAAATCACCCTTGACGAAAACATGACTCCTTCGGAAAATGCACAGAAATACTACAATAAATACAATAAAGCCAAAAGAACCCTCTTGGCCTTAGAAATTCAGAAAAAGCAAAACGATGAGGAAATGGCATATCTTGAAAGCGTTTTGTCTTATATAGACTCAGCCAAAGATGAAGCTGACTTAAACGAAATCAAAGCCGAGCTTGTAAATCAGGGCTTTATGAAAAACAAAAACACAAATAAAAATAAAGGCGTAAAAATTAAAAAATCAAAACCGTATCATTTTATTTCTTCCGATGGTTTT
>CALWHR010000033.1 GCA_944380455.1 uncultured Clostridia bacterium | reverse complement strand
ACGAACTTCACCCATTATACCATCTCTGGCACAGTTTCTTTTAAAGCGACGAAGAGCACTATCCAAGGATTCATTTTCTTTTACTCTAACCTCTGACATGAATTTCCCTCCCTCCGTGAGCTTAATTTGCTATGACACACGGACTTAACACAGTCTTTACAGTGCATCACATACTTAAAGATTATACACAAAAACCGCTATTACGTCAACACTAAAAATTTTTTTAATATAAAAATCGTTAATTTTATTAAAAATAAATTTACAATATTGGCAATATTTAAAAAACAGGGAATAAATTCAATTTACTCCCTGTTTAATGCTGTAAACTTAAATTCTGAATAAATTTATTCAGCTTCTTTTTTAAATACCACAAAGCCAAGAGGTGGAAGTGTAATATTTATGCTATACGGCGCTTTGGAGCACTGGAAGTTTTCTGCGGTATACTCTCCCTGATTAAGCCTTCCTGTACCGCCGTAGCGCAGATTATCGCTGTTGAACACTTCTTTATAAACACCCGGCTCATAAACTCCAAGCTTAAATGTTTCGTATGTTGTTTCGGTAAAATTACATACAATAGTCAGTCTTTCCGCATCGCATCTTCTTTCAAAAGATACTATGCTTCTTGAAGAGTCATCGCAGTCTATCCACTCAAAACCAGCAGGGTCAAAATCTTTTTTCCACATAGCTGGGTGCTTTAAATAAAAATGATTTAAATCCATCATATAATCTTTAAGATTTCTGTGGGTATCATACTGCAAAAGATGCCAGTCAAGGCTTCTTGCTTCGCTCCATTCCGAAAACTGTCCTATTTCATTGCCCATAAACAGAAGCTTTTTGCCCGGATGTCCGTACATAAATCCATATGAAACACGAAGATTGGCAGCTTTCTGCCAAATATCTCCCGGAACTTTATAAATCATGGCGCCCTTCATGTGCACAACCTCGTCATGGGAAAGCACCAATATAAAGTTTTCATTGTAGTTATACATCATACTGAATGTAAGGTAATTGTGGTGATACTTTCTGTAAACAGTTTCTTTTTTAATATAGTTTAAGAAATCGTTCATCCAGCCCATGTCCCACTTAAATGTAAAACCAAGGCCGTTATACTGGGTATCACGGGTTACGCCTTCCCACGATGTTGATTCCTCAGCCATCATCATAACACCAGGGAATGTTTTTCTTATTATTGAATTTAAGTGCTTTAAAAACTCAACAGCATCAAGGTTTTCCCTACCGCCATAACGGTTAGCTATCCAATCACCATCGTTTCTGCCGTAATCAAGATACAGCATAGAAGCAACGGCATCTACCCTTAAACCGTCTATGTGGTATTCTCTGAACCAGTAAAAGGCATTTGCTATAAGGAAGTTTTTAACTTCATTTCTGCCATAGTTAAATATATAAGTCCCCCACTCTCTGTGCTCTCCAAGGCGTGAATCCTCATGCTCATAAAGGGCAGTACCGTCAAAACGTGCAAGACCTGCCGAATCCTTTGGAAAATGCGCCGGAACCCAGTCCATAATAACACCAATTCCGTTTTGATGACATGTATCAATTAAATACATAAAATCTTCAGGACTTCCATAACGGCTTGTAGGGGCATAGTATCCTATCACCTGGTAGCCCCAGCTGCCGTCAAATGGATGCTCAGCAAGAGGAAGGAATTCAATATGAGTATAGCCCATTTCTTTAACATACTTAACAAGCATTTGGGCAGCCTCTCGGTATGTCATAAACCTGTCTTCGTTGCCTACACGGCGCCACGAGCCCATGTGTACCTCGTAAATATTAACAGGCCTGTCATATCTTTCATGCTCCGAACGGTATTTAATCCATTCTTCATCATTCCATTTATAATTATGAATGTCATAGACAACCGAAGCCGTACCTGGTCTTAACTCCATAGCAACACCATAAGGGTCGCATTTATCCGTAACACCGCCATGAGCGTCTTTAATTCTAAACTTATATTTATCACCTGATTTTACCTGTGGAATAAAAATTTCCCAAATACCGCTGTTATTTAAAAGCCGCATCTGGCTTCTTCTTGGATCCCACATATTAAAATCGCCTATAACACTTACACCTTTTGCATTAGGCGCCCAAACGGCAAATGAAACGCCTTCTACTGAGTCTATTGTCTGTTCATGAGCGCCTAACTTATCATAAATTCTGTAATTATTGCCTTGTGCGAAAAGATATATGTCATAATCTGTAACAGTAGGTTCAAATGTATACTGGTCAGGTGTAACCCATACATTGCCACCGCCGAAATCAACTATAAGCGTATAATTAAAATATTCTTTTTTGTCGTTAATTACAACGGAGAAAAATCCGTCATCATGTACTTTCTCCATTGTATATTTTTTACCGGAAGCATTGTCCTTAACATCAATGGAAACAGCCCCTGGTATCAGCTCTCTTACAACGGCAAAGTCATCACCGTCTTTAGAAACAATATGCAGTCCCAAAACACTGTGAGGATCACCGTATTCGTTTCTTAAAAGCAGTTCAATATCGTTTATCGTAACCGTATCTCTCAAAGTGTGCCGCCTCCTTTAATTAAAAAGTTAATGCTTTTTATTTGCAATTTTCAAACGCCTGTTCAAAATCGGCAATAATGTCCTCCGGTTCTTCAATACCTATTGAAAGTCTTATCATTTCAGGTGAAATGCCGCAGTCAATAAGCTCCTGGTCGGAAAGCTGTCTGTGTGTTGTTGAAGCTGGCTGAAGTACGCATGTTCTTGAATCTGCAACGTGTGTAACAAGAGCCACCATTTTAAGCGAATTTATAAACTTTCTTGAAGCGTCCCTTCCGCCTTTAACACCGAATGTCATAACACCGCTGCATCCGTTAGGAAGGTATTTTTCAGCAAGGCTGTGATACTGGCTGCTTTCAAGGCCAGGGTATTTAACCCACGCACACATGTCATGAGCTTCAAGATATTTAGCTATTTTAAGAGCGTTATCGCTGTGTTTTCTCATTCTTAAATGAAGTGTTTCACAGCCAAGGTTAATAAGCCATGAGTTAAATGGACTTGGAGTCATACCAAAGTTTCTCATCATCTGAACTCTTGCCTTTGTAATGTAAGCTGTTTTTCCAAAGTTTTTAAAATAGCTTACTCCATGGTAGCTTTCGTCAGGCTCAACAAAATCAGGGAACTTACCGTTATCCCAGTTAAAGTTTCCACCATCTATAATTATACCACCAAGAGCTACAGCATGTCCGTCAAGATATTTACTTGTAGAGTGAACAACAATATTAGCGCCCAGCTCAAAAGGCTTGCATAAAGCTGGTGTGGCAAATGTATTGTCAATCATTAAAGGCACGCCCAATTTTTGCGCTACTCTTGAGAATTTGCCAAAATCAAGAACCTTAGCTAAAGGATTGCTTATAGACTCGCCATAAACAAGCTTTGTGTTGTCTTTAGCAAGGGCAAGCATTTCCTCTTCTGAAATATCAGGGTCAAACATAATAGCCTCAATGCCTAAATCTTTAAATGTAGTTGTAAAAACAGTATATGCACCGCCATAAATATTATTAGCAGCAAGTATGCTGTCGCCTTTTTTGCACATATTAAGTACAGCAAGTGTAATAGCAGCCATACCGGAAGATGTGGCAAGAGCACCAACTCCACCTTCCATAAGAGCTATCTTTTTTTCAAGTATGTCAGTTGTAGGGTTAGAAAGCCTTGTATACATGTCTGTGTCCTGTTCAAGGTCAAATACACTTGCCAGTTCCTCACAATTGTCATATCTGTATGTAGTGCTCATTGTAATAGGTACAACTCTTGCTTTAGCATTTTCAGGC
>CALWHR010000032.1 GCA_944380455.1 uncultured Clostridia bacterium | reverse complement strand
TTGTAGGTGAAAAGAAGATTAATAGATTTATGCGGAACTGGAAGATTACCTTTCTTATACGTTTATGTAAACAGAAAAAGTGCAAATCCAAAATCTATATCTCTTTATCAAGTATGAAGAGTACATTAATTTACCAGAATAACAGCGCAGCAGATTTATAACCAATGTACACCGATCCCAACGGATGAGATTAAACCAGGAGGTAAAGAGTTACAGTTTAAAAATTGAAAAAGGAAAAGAAGGGATTATATTTCAAGACTTCAATAGAAAATATAGGGAGTTGGAAAGCGGCGCCAATGAACTACTGATAAAGTCTAGAATATTGTGAAAAAAATAAGTTCAAGAATGGTTAGTAAGTCTAAATTCCTATTCATAATTTTCAATTTTATAAAAAATAGAGTTTGTTATCTATTAATAAATAATTTTGTCACCATTTCTGTTTTATAACATAATATATTAATGAGCAAAGGCTCTATAAAAAATGAAAGGATTGAATACGAAATAGGAATGCCGGTTATCACAGCAAGTACAACTACAAGAACACAGGCGATTACAGACTTGATACAGTCTGTAGCACTGGAAGAAACAGCTCTTTCTCATATTTTAAATGCAGAAGGTGAAAAGATACAAAAAGTAGTTGCCATGGATGATGCAACACCTGAAATGCTCTTAGCAACAAATAAATCAGTTGAATCTATGGTAAACGCCATTACAAGACTTGAAATGATTTTACAGTCAAAATTAACTGCATTTGAAGATTGCTTATGTGAAGATAATCGGGAGTAATGAATTACAAAAGCTATAAAACAAATATATAACGCAAAACACAAATGGGGCTTCATTATGAAGTCTCATTTGTGGCATATTAGGTTGTTTAAGTCATTTACTCTAAACTATTATAGGAGGAATCAAAATGGCCGCAAATTTAGGCTTAGCCAGTCTTTACAATGTTTTTGTATTTAGAAACATGAGTTTAAGCAATACGGATGCTGAAGGAAGAGTTGCAGTTGGCGGTAATGCTATATTAAGAAATTATGGTGTTGGCGCAAATATATCGCCTCTCCCGCCTGCAAATACAGACCCATCATTTGTTGTTAAGGGAAATATTGATGTATTGGCAGGTTCAAATGCAAGCGGAAATACTATTATAAGCCCAAGTTCAGCTATTATCAATTATACTATGGGAAATCCAAATGGCTCTTTAATAATTGGTATGCCTATAGACTTTGCTGAAGCGTAAAGATATTTAAAATGTGCATCTAATTTTTGGAATAATTTAGTTGCTACTGGAACAGGTGAAGTGCTTTTCGGACAGCTTACACTTGCCGGTTTAAATGAGGATTTGAATATATTTAATTTTGACAGCTCAAATGTTTACGGTTCTGGATTAGCTTTAAATCAGTTAAATGGTATTAACATTGTAGCTCCTTTAAATTCAACTGTTTTAATTAATGTAAGAGGTAATAATATACAGTTTGGCAGTTATCAAATATTCCGAAACGGTATATCAGCTTCAAGAGAAAATGCAAAAAGAATATTATGGAATTTTTATGATGCTTTAACTTGGACAAACAGTACGACTGCAATATATGGTTCTGTTCTTGCCCCGTTTGCTACAGCAAATACAACATTTAGCCAGATAAATGGTAATATTATATTTGACACTTATTTAGGAAATGCTGAAAGCCACAATGAGTTATTTGAGGGTATTCTTCCAGAACCTCTTGAATGCTTAGTGCCAATAAGTATAAGTACAACTACAAGCACATCTACTACAACTACCGACAGCACCACAAGCACATCTACCACTACTACCGACAGCACCACAAGCACATCCACTACAACTACTATAAGCACAACTTCTACAAGTTCTTCTACCACTACTACTCAGCCAATTTTGCCAAGGTGTCAGGCTGTTTCAGATATTATAGAATCAGTAGCAATGCAGCAGACAGCTCTTTCACACATTTTAAATGCAGAGGGTGAAAAACTTCAAAAAATACTTTCTATAGAAGGTATATCATACGAAAATGTTTTGGCTGCAAATAAATCAATTAAATCAATGGTAAACTCAGTTTCAAATCTTGAGATAATGCTTAAAGATAAAATGGATTTATTCGGCAGCTGCGGATGCCGGTGCAAAAAGTAACTGACAGATTTTCAGGCGCAGCACAATGCTGCGCCTGTTTAATATATTCTAAGAAAGGAATGAGAGTAGTATGAAAATAGCAATATTGACAATGTTTAACGGCCTTTCAAGCACATATTCACTTGTAAATGTTGTTGCTGACCAGATTGAAATGCTGCTGAAATCAGGTTTTGAAATTAAGGTGCTGGTAAGTGAGAGCTGTCCTGACAGTGAAAGAAGAGGTGTTTTTTTAAACAGAGATATAGAATGGATAAAGATAAAAAACTCTATTAACGGAAAACCTATAAAATAGTATGACTATTCTCAGGCTGAAGGAAGTGTTCACGATACTTTTTATAAAGAAGCAGATATTATATCCGATGACTTAGTTAAACACTTGAAAGATACAGATGTGTGTATTATGCACGATATATTATATCAGGGCTGGCATTTGCTTCATAATATAGCCATAAGAAAAGCTCAGAAACAACTGCCTAATCTGCGTTTTTTAGAGTTTACTCATTCTCTGCCTGCTCTGCGACCTGAAAAAACTGAATATCCTTTTTCGGCCAGATTTATGGATATGGATAACACTACATTTATATATCCTACTTACTCAGGTTTAAAAGCTCTGGCAAAACAATATAATATTCCATTAGAAAAATGTGCCGTAGTATATAATTCACTTCCGCTTATTGAAACAATGAGCAATGAAGTACAGAGAATTGCAAAGAAAATAGATATTTATAATGCGGATATACTGTCTGTCTATCCGGCGAGACTTACCCCAGGAAAAAGGTTTGAAAAAGTTGTATCCCTTTTAGGGGCTGTAAAAAACAAGACTGGAAAAAAAGCAAAAGTTATATTCTGCGACTTTCCAAGTGCAGATATACCAAGCAGTGTGTATAAAAATATTATTGTAACAGAAGGAAATAAATTTGGCCTTTCCGAAAATGATATATTATTTACTTCTGACATTGGTTTTGTA
The DNA here is from genome assembly GCA_944380455.1 of uncultured Clostridia bacterium. GTDB lineage: Bacteria > Bacillota > Clostridia > Lachnospirales > Anaerotignaceae > Neoanaerotignum_A. The sequence goes on along the minus strand of CALWHR010000032.1, from coordinate 14,594 downwards.
AACGGATTCCCAAGGCAAAGTGTTTTGGAACTTTTTACTCTTTCAAATTTATTTATATGCCCGTCTTTTTCAGAATCATTTGGCTTAACTGTGCTTGAAGCAGGCAGCAGAGGTAATTTTATTGTTTTAAACGAGGCAGTACCAGCTTTAAAAGAGCTTGGAAGTTCTTTAGGAGCATATTTTATGCGTTGGGATGCAAAAAATTTTGGGTTTGAAACACATGAAACTTATAATCCATCTGAAGCAAAGTATTACGAGGAGCATGGTGAGAGGATAGTTAATTTAATGAATTTAGATAAGGTAGTTATGACAAAAACACTTATAAGGAACAGATATAATATTGATTGGATATCTAAAAATCAGCTTGTGCCTTTAATTTTAGGCAAATGATATGTAAAAAATTGTTATTACATTATATTGTAAGAATTAGAAAAAAAATACCTGAAAATGCAAATATAAGAAACTGACATAGAATTATATTCGGTGTCAGTTTTTTATTATCAGATTAAAACTATCTAATATTATTTTTTGCGCTCTTTAAGATGATTTGTGATAAACTAATTATTATTGAATATTAAAGTGCAGGAGTGACATTATTGAGAGTACTTGTAGTTGAAGATGAGAAAGATTTAAACAAGCTGATTGTTAAGACATTGAAAAAAGAAGGATATAGTGTTGACGGATGCTTTAACGGAGAAGAAGCAATGCTCAATTTAATGGGAGCTGAATATGACGCTATTATTCTTGATGTTATGATGCCTAAAATGAATGGCTATGAGGTAATTAAAGAGCTTCGTGACAAAGGCGAAGATATACCGGTTCTTTTTCTTACTGCAAAAGACAGTGTTGCAGACCGGGTTAAAGGCCTTGATTTAGGGGCTGATGATTATTTAATTAAGCCTTTTGATTTTGATGAGCTTTTGGCAAGAATACGTTCCATAACCCGTAAATATTCCGGAAATAAAAGCAACAGGTTTTCAGAGGGCGGACTTACAATAGATGTTGAAAAGAGAACTGTTACAAGAGAAGGAATTGAGATACAAATACTGCCTAAAGAGTTTTCTATATTGGAATACCTCATGCGCAACAAAGGCAGTGTTATTTCGAGAGAGCAGATAGAAGATAGAATATGGAATTATGAATACTCAGGAAATTCAAACAATGTGGATGTTTATATGAGCAAGCTTAGAAAGAAAATTGACGACGGATATGATAATAAGCTTATACATACTATTCGTGGTGTAGGCTGGGTTTTGCGTTTCGAAGGCAACAAAAATACCGACGGAGGTAAGTAATGAAAAACATATCAATAAAAGTAAAAATAACCATGTGGTATTTATTGCTTATGGCAATTATGGTAATTATGGCACTTGGATTTATTTTTGCTGTAAGCAGTTCAGTTGTTACACAAACTGCTATGAATCGTATATCATCAACTGTGCGTGGAAATCTTTCGCAGATAGATTTTATAGATGGAAAACTTTCGTTAAGTGAAGATTTTCATTTTTATCAAAACGGTATATATACCCTTGTTTACAGCAAAAACGAAGCCTTACTGGCCGGCCAAATTCCGGTTAATTTTACCGAAAACGAGGGCTTTGAAAACGGCTTAACAAGAATTGTTTCTACAGAAGATGATGAATATTACGTAATGGATTTATGGCGTCCTTTCGATTGGGAAAACGGGGTATGGGTACGCGGTTTAATGGAAGTGCCGCAAGACCAGATGATGTTAAAAAATCTTATTACAGTTATTGGTATCGCAATGCCAGCTTTTATATTAATTGCTACAATCGGCGGCTACTGGATAGCAAAAAGGGCATTTAAGCCGTTAGAGGATATTATTTCAACTGCAAAAAGCATAAATGAAGCTTCGGACTTATCTGCCAGGATTGAAATACCAAATGGCAATAATGAATTTACCAGGCTTGCTAAAACTTTTGATGAAATGTTTAACCGTCTTGAAAAATCATTTGAAGCAGAAAAGCAGTTTACATCAGATGCTTCTCATGAATTAAGAACTCCTATTTCTGTTATAAAGAGCGCCTGTGAATATGGTCTGAAATATGATGAAACAGCCGAAGAAAGGCAAGAAACTTTATCAATGATTCAGCGCCAGAGCGATAAAATGTCCGGTATTGTTTCTCAGCTGTTAAATATGACGCGGCTGGAGCAGGGAACAGAAAAAGCATCTTTTGTCAAAACTGATATTGGTTTATTTGTTAAATCCATATGTGACGAACAGACTGATGATAAAAACATAATATTTAATGCTGAAGAAAACATAATGGCAAGTGTTGACAAAACTATGATATTAAGACTAATCCAGAATTTAATTGATAACGCTGCCAAGTATGGAAGTAAAGACGGGCATATATGGGTAACTGTGTCCGCAGATGAAAAAAATGCGCTAATTTCAGTAAAAGATGACGGTATAGGAATAGACAAAAGCGAACAGAGCAAAATTTGGCAAAGATTTTATCAGGTTGATTCCTCAAGAAGTGCTGCCAGCGGTTCGGGGTTAGGTCTTTCTATAGTTAAAAAAATTGCTGAAATCCATAAAGGATATATGACTTTGGAAAGTGAGCCGTTCAAAGGAAGTAATTTTACTTTTCACTTGCCCAAAGAAAAATAAATATTTAATTAAATTTCATGTACATTTAATGTTTTGCTGATAATATTAACTCAACAACCAGAAAGGAGGATTTTATGAAGAAAATAAATAAACTGTTTATTCCAGTCTTAATATCAATAACAATATGCGGCTGTACTCAGCAGACCAGTAAAGAAGAGTATATCGGGCAGGAAGGAGCAAAAGCACTGGCTATAGAGTCTTCGGGTGTTTCAGAACAAAATGTGGTGTTTGAAAAAGCAGAGCTCAGTACCAAAAACGGACTAAACTATTACGAAATAGATTTTACTTCAGAAGGAGTCAGGTATGAATATGATGTTGATGCCATTACAGGGGTTATTATAGACAGCCGTACCGAAAAAATTTCTTCAGCCGAAAATCAGAACAGCAGTTCAGTATCTAATTCTAACGGCAGTGAGATAATAACAGAAAATCAGGCTCAGGAAACGGCTTTAAACCATGCCGGGCTAAAAAGTGATGAAGTTAAAATAATTAAAACCAAGCTGGATTGGGACGATGGAATACAGAAATACGAAGTAGAGTTTTATTCATCCAACAATAAAGAATATGATTATGAAATAAACGCTGTTACAGGCGAGATAATATCGTATGATTATGATGCTGAATACAGCTTTCAGGCTCAGACAAATAATTCTGAAATTTCAGCCGATGAGGCTAAAAACATAGCTCTTTCACAGGTTCCGGGAGCTTCTGCCGATAATATTTACGACTTTGAAGTTGATTATGATGATGGCAGATTGGAGTATGAGGGAAAAATAATTTATTCTGAAACAGAGTATGAATTCAGCATTGATGGTTACAGCGGAGCAATAAGAAGCTGGGAAGCAGAATCTATATATGACTAAGTTACAGGAGGGATTTTATGAAAAATACAATGAATATCAAAACAAAAAAAGCTGCATCAGTTATTGCAGGCATAACATTGCTGGCTGGCTCTTTGACTTTCTCATTAACGGCATTCGGCGCTGAAAATGTTAAAGCTCAGCTCAGTCCGGATTTCACAATTGTTGTAGACGGTGAAGAAAAAACTTTCTACAGTGCAGACGGAAACGAGGTGCACCCAATAGTTTATAACGGTACAACATACCTTCCGTTAAGAGCTATAGGCGAGATTATGGGCAAAAATGTTAACTGGGACGAAAGCACATTAACCGTAACTTTATCCGGAAACCGCGGAGAATCTGCCGTAACTGGAACTCCTGATAAAAACGCTGTTTCAAAAAGCATTAACGCGCAGATAAGAGATGATTTTACCATAATTGTTGATGGTGAAACTCAAAAGTTTACTGATGCTAACGGAAACAGAGTTTATCCTATGCTTTATAATGGTTCAACATATCTTCCTTTACGTGCTGTAGGAGAGGTTATGGGTAAAAATGTTGCCTGGGACAGCAAAACCGAAACAGTTACATTAGGTGCTAAAACTGGCAGTTTAGTTACAGACGCAGACAGTTTTAACAGTACCGAAAATATCGTTCAAAACACTATAATTTCAGTTGATGAAGCAAAAAATATTGCTCTTAACCATGCCGGATTAAACAGCAGCAGTGTTAAGTTTGTTAAAGCAAACACTGACTGGGATGACGGCCGCAGAATATACGAAATTGAATTTTATACAAATGATTATAAGGAATATGATTATGAAATAGATGCCTATTCCGGCGATATAGTAAGTTTTGATTATGATGCTGAAAATTACAGCTATACTGCGCCAAGTTCAAACAGCGGTTCTTATATTGGTGAAGACAAAGCTAAATCTATAGCTTTAAAACAGGTAAATGGAGCGTCAGAAAGCAATATAGCAAAAATAAAGCTTGATTATGACGACGGCATGGCAGAATATGAAGTTAAAATAATTTACAATTCAATGGAATATGAATTTGAGATTGACGCTTCTAACGGAAATATAATTTCATTAGATAAAGAGTCTGTTTATGACTGATACAATAAAAAGTAAGTAATCTAATCCCCATAAGCAACCTGAAAAGATTTCTTATGGGGATTTTTATAAAAAGGAGATGTTTGTATGAATAAATTTAAAAGTTTATTTAAAATATATCCTGACAATTCATTGTCTACTAATTTATCCATTGCTGGCGGAGGTATTAAATTACTGTCTTTGATTATTTTAGCAGCCGCCATACCAAGCACAGCCGCAGTAATAATTTCGGCTTTAAAGCTGATATCGGCAAGCGGAATAAGTACTGCATTGATTTTCATAATGGATGAGTTGGATGATTTAGTATTTTTTGTTTTCTCAGTATGGACTATATTTATTTTATTAAGGTATATTTCATATGCTTTATATGTTAAAGCAGAATTTTATAACAATAAAACAGACAACAGTTATTTGGGATAAAAGCAAAAACAGCGCAGGGCTTTTCGCTTACGCTGTTTTTTTGTTTTAAGAATGTCTGCGTTCTTTTGATTTTGACTTTTTAGAAGATTTAAAAGGTGATTTAGGAAATTTGATTTTCTTTGCTTTTTCTATACTGATTTTTTTGCCTTTTATACGGCTGTTCTTCATTCCTTCTATTATATCCTTTGCATATTCAAAAGGAACATCAACATAAGCAAAGTCATCATAAATATCTATAGCACCTATAACCTGTCCCGGAACGCCTGTTTCGCCGGCAAAAGCACCAACTATATCTTTTGCACGAATTTTGTTATTTTTTCCAGCATTAATAAATAAACGCACCATATCTTTTGAAGCAGGTTCTGTATTAACTTTAGTTGGACGTTTAACATTAAGGTCATTTTCGGCCGCGCTGTAATCTGCAATAGCCTCGCCAATATTCATTTTAATTAATGCCGCAGCTACATCAAGTATTGTAATTTCATCGTCTGTTATATCTTCAGCAATAGCGGCAAATTTTTCCAAGCCGCCCTGAGAAATAACATTGCGGAGTTTTTCGACAAAAACGTCAGTCTTATTTTTCTCCATATCATCAAGGGTAGGGAGCATTTCCTGATGTATTTTTGTTTTGGTGTATGTCATTATGTCCCTGAGCTTATATATTTCCCTGCCGACACAGAAAGTAAACGCTATGCCGCTTTTTCCGGCGCGTCCTGTTCTGCCTATTCTGTGAACATAGTATTCCTCATCCTGCGGAATATCGTAGTTGAATACAATATCCACATTCTCAACGTCTATTCCTCTTGCGGCAACATCGGTTGCAACAAGTATTTCTATAGCACCGTTTCTGAATTTTTGCATTACTCTGTCGCGCTGTGGCTGTTTAAGGTCACCATGAAGTCCGTCTGCAAAATAGCCGCGGCCTAAAAGCTGTTCCGTTACATCATCAACACGCTTTTTAGTATTGCAGAAAACAATAGCAAGTTTTGGTGCATAAACATCTATAAGACGGCAGAGAGCCTCAAGCTTGTATTTTTCTTTTACATCAAAGTATATCTGTTCTATATTAGGAACTGTAAGCTCTTTTCTTGATATTTTAACATATTCCGGATTAATTAAATATCTTTTTGAAAGGTCAAGGACTTCTTCGCTCATAGTGGCAGAAAACATTACTGTTTGGCGTTCCTCTGGCACTTTATCAAGTATAAGCTCTATATCATCTCTAAAGCCCATATCAAGCATTTCGTCAGCTTCATCAAGGACAACATATTTAACAGTTGCCATTTTAAGCGTATGGCGTCTCATATGATCCATTACACGGCCGGGAGTACCTATTATAACCTGAGCGCCTTTTTTAAGGGCTAAAATCTGTCTGTCTATAGGCTGTCCGCCGTAAATAGGAAGAACACGGATATTGTCTTTAAATTTTAAAAGCTTTCTGAATTCTTCACTTACCTGAATTGCCAGCTCTCTTGTAGGGCAGAGTATAAGAGCCTGAAGCTTTCTATCATCAGGGTCTATTTTCTCAAGACAAGGTATTCCGAAAGATGCTGTTTTACCTGTACCTGTTTGTGACTGGCCTATAATGTCATGGCCTTCCAATATAAGGGGTATAGCCTGTGACTGGATAGGTGAAGCTTCCTCATAGCCCATATCTTTTACAGCTCTAAGCATCCAGTCTGATATATTAAGTTCTTCAAATTTTAAATTTTCCATTTATTCTTTCCTTTCAACTACTTTAAACGTGACTTATTTTGCATACTATATCAGCAAAAAAGGCAAATTGCAACAGTTTTAGAATAAATATAAAAATAGGTTAAGTTTTAATTATAATTTTTCTATATTGATAATATTATAAATTGCGGTATGTAAAATTATGTAATATAATACAACCATAAAACTTTAAGGGGGATAAATATGAGTATATTCCATGCTGCCATACTGGGGATTATACAAGGCCTTACGGAATTTCTGCCTGTAAGCAGTTCCGGGCATCTGACATTATTTCAAAAAATATTTGGTATTGAAGAAGCCACAATGTCATTTGACATAATACTGCATGTGGCAACATTAATTGCTGTCTTTATATGCTACTGGCAGGACATAGCCAAGCTTATACGCCGTCCGTTTCAAAAAACTACATATCTTCTTGTTGTTGCTACAATACCTACAGTTGTAATTGCTCTTGTTTTTGGCGATATAATTGACAATACATTTGGAGAAGGTAATTTTATTGGTTTTAATTTTATTATAACAGCATTAGCACTGCTTTACGCAGATACAAGGAAAAGCGGCAGAAAGAAAATGCGTGATATGTCATACTTAGATGCTGTTGTAGTTGGTACTCTTCAGGGAGTTGCTATATGTCCGGCAATATCAAGAAGCGGTATGACTATAACAGGTGCACTTTCAAGGGATTTGAGCCGCTCATCTGCGGCAAGATTTTCGTTTTTGCTTTCTATACCGGCTATATTAGGTGCAATGGTTCTTACTATTAAAGACATGATTTCTGACGGCGGCGCGTCAATAAGCGCAATAGGTATTGCCCCTACGGTTGTTGGCTTTGTTTTTGCCGCTGTTTCAGGATTTTTAGCAATTAAATTTATGATAAATGTGATTAAAAAGGGAAAGCTTAAATATTTCTCTGTTTATGTGGGAATATTAGGAGTATTACTTATTATTGACCAGTTTGTAACACATATTATTTATTAAAGTAATTAAATTATTGTAAAATGGAAATAAAATCAATAAAAATAAGTTGACTTTAAAAAACTTCGTGATAAAATATAGTGGTATATAGTTCTAATGGCTTAGATGGCGTTAAGTAAGCGCAGTTAAATTAAACTTTAAGAGAGAAAGTGCCTTGGCTGAAAGCATTTTTAGGTTTATATTGTGCCGAAGTTCCCGCCGGAGCCGGCTTTCTGAATTAACAGTAGGAAAGTCCGCTGGTACGCGTTATGTGCAGCCGCTTTATTGAGCGGTTAAAGAGCCTGTTTTACAGGAATTCGGGTGGTACCGCGGAGATTATGCCTTCGTCCCATATATTGGGATGAAGGCTTTTTTATTTTTCGTAAGTCAAATGAAAGGAGAAGTAAAATGAAAAAACAGCTTCAGGAAATTCAGGAAAAAGCCTTAGCGGCTTTAAATCAGGTTAAGCAGACAAAAGAACTTGATGATATTAAAGTTAAGTTTTTAGGAAAAAAAGGTGAGCTTACAGCTATTTTAAAAGGAATGAAAGACCTTACAAACGAGGAAAGACCTATAATAGGCCAGCTCGCCAACGATGTAAGAAATGATATTGAAAATAAAATTGAGCAGGTTAAAAAAGAGCTTGCTGCTATTGAGCTTAAAAACAGACTTGAAAGCGAAAAAATAGACGTTACAATGCCGGGACATACTTGTGCATGCGGACACAAGCACCCTCTTGACAAAGTAATAGACGAAATTTCAGATATATTCATTGGCATGGGTTACGAAATAGCTGACGGCCCAGAAGTTGAAAAGGACTATTATAACTTTGAGGCTCTTAACATTCCGGCAAACCATCCTGCAAAAGATGAGCAGGACACATTTTATATTAATGGGGATATTCTTTTAAGAACACAGACATCTCCTGTGCAGGTTAGAGTTATGGAAAAAGGCAAGCTCCCTATAAGGGTTGTATGCCCGGGAGCAGTATATCGTGCCGACGAAGTTGACGCTACACATTCTCCAATTTTCCACCAGCTTGAAGGTCTTGTCATTGATAAGAATATTACAATGGGTGACCTTAAAGGTGCTCTTGCGGTATTTGCAAAAGAACTTTTTGGCGAAGACACAAAAGTTCGTTTCAGACCTCATCATTTCCCATTTACAGAGCCAAGTGCCGAAATGGACGTTACATGCTTTGCCTGCGGTGGAAAAGGCTGCCGTGTATGCAAAGGCGAAGGTTATATTGAGCTTTTAGGCTGCGGTATGGTTCATCCTAAAGTGCTTGAAATGAGCGGAATTAATCCAGACGAATACAGCGGTTTTGCTTTTGGTATGGGTCTTGAGCGTGTTGCTATGCAGAGATACGGCATTACAGACCTTCGTCTGCTTTTTGAAAATGATGTTAAATTCCTTAAACAGTTCTGATAAAAGGAGAGTGAATATAAATGGATATGTCAATGACATGGTTAAAAGACTATGTGGATGTGGATACAGATATTAAAGATTATGTTGAGGACATTACTCTTTCCGGTTCAAAGGTAGAGGGTTATACAGTTCTTGGCGGAGATATTAAAAACGTAGTTACAGGCAAAGTTCTTTCTATAGAAAAACACCCTGACGCTGACAAGCTTGTTGTAACCAAAATCGATGTAGGAAACGGAGAACCTTTACAGATTGTAACAGGCGCTACAAATCTTTATGTAGGTGCTTATATTCCTGTTGCTTTAGACGGCTCTACATTGGCTAACGGCGTTAAAATTAAAAAAGGTAAATTACGTGGCGTTGAGTCCAACGGTATGCTTTGCTCAGTTGAAGAATTAGGCTGTGACAGGCATGATTTCCCAGAAGCTCCTGAAAACGGTATTTATATATTCCCAAATGAAGTTCCTTTAGGTAAAGATGTAGTTGAAATGATGGACTTATATGATGAATCAGTTGAGTTTGAAATTACATCAAACAGACCTGACTGTTTCAGCATGATTGGTCTTGCAAGGGAAACTGCCGCAACATACAACAAAAAACTCAGGTATCCTGAAATTACAGTAAAAGAAGAAGCTGAGGGAAATATCAATAATATGGTTTCTGTTGATATTCAAAACAGCGAGCTTTGTCCAAGATACGTTGCAAGAGTAGTTAAAAATGTAAAAATCGGTCCTTCTCCAAGATGGATGAGAAAAAGACTTCGTTCAGTTGGAATAAGACCTATTAACAATATAGTTGATATTACAAACTTTGTAATGCAGGAATTTGGTCAGCCAATGCATGCTTTCAGCATTGACACTATAGCCGACAGACACATTATAGTTAGAAACGCTAAAGAAGGCGAGAAATTTACAACTCTTGACGGAATTGAAAGAAATCTTGACTCATCAATGCTTGTTATTGCAGACAGCGAAAAAGCAGTAGGCATAGCAGGTGTTATGGGCGGCGAAAACTCAATGATTACAGGGGATACAGCAGAGGTTCTTTTTGAATCAGCTAACTTTAACGGTCCTAATATAAGAATTACAGCTAAAAAATTAGGTCTTAGAACAGACGCTTCAAGCAAGTTTGAAAAAGGCTTAGACCCTAATTTATGTGAAATAGCTGTTAACAGAGCTGTTCAGCTTGTAGAAATGTTAGGCTGCGGCGATGTTGTTAAAGGCTGTGTAGACTGTTATCCTAACCAATTGGAAGAAAGAAAAATTCCATACAGTCCTGAAAAAATAAATAAGCTTTTAGGAACTGATATTTCTGAGGATACAATGATAGAGTTATTCGAGCGCCTTGAAATTAAGGTTGATAAAGAAGCAAAAATGCTTACAATACCTACATTCAGACCAGACCTTGAAACAAATGCTGATTTAGCTGAGGAAGTAGCAAGGCTTTACGGCTACAGCAAAATTGAGCCTACTCTTGCCGCAGGTACTCCTACAGTTGGCAAAATGACATATGAACAGCAGATTACAGATATTATTAAAGATACAATGATTTCAAACGGTCTTTGTGAGGCTATGACATTTACATTTGAAAGTCCTAAGGTATTTGACAAGCTTTTAATACCTGAAAACAGTGACCTTAGAAAAACAGTTAATATCTACAATCCGTTAGGCGAGGATTTCTCTATAATGAGAACAACTACATTAAACGGAATGCTTAATTCAATTTCTACTAACTACAACAGAAGAAATGAAGAAGCTGCTTTATTTGAAATAGGAAAAATTTTCATACCAAAAGCACTTCCTCTTACTGAGCTTCCAGATGAGCCTAAAAAGCTTACAATAGGCATGTATGGAAAATACACAGATTTCTTTACAATAAAGGGAATTATAGAACATCTTTTTGATGTATTAGGAATAAGTGAAAAAGCTGAGTTTAAACCACAGAGCGAAATAACATGGATGCATCCTGGCAGAACAGCCGAAATTTATATTAACGGAGAAAACGCAGGATATGTTGGCGAAATTCATCCTACAGTAGCAGACAACTACTCAATAGAAACAAGAGTTTATTTTGCTGTTGTTGACTTTAAAATGCTTGTTGATAATTCATGCCTTGTTGCGGAATATAAACCGCTTCCTAAGTATCCTGCTATTACAAGAGATATTTCAATGGTTATTAAAGACAGCGTATTTGTTAAAGATATTGAAAAATCAATCAAAGAAAACGGCGGCAAGCTTATTGAAAGTGTTAAGCTTTTTGATGTATATCAAGGAAATCAGATTGAAAAAGGATTTAAATCTGTTTCATACTCAATTACATTCAGAGCGGCAGACAGGACACTTGTTGATGACGATGTAAATCCTGCTATGAAGAAGATTTTAGCTTCACTTGAAAAAGATTTCGGAGCAAATTTAAGAGAATAAAAATACCCAAAATAGGCCGGAATAAGCAGTTCCGGCTTATTTTAGCTTAGATGAATATTTCCTCCATGGATTAATTACCAATATTTACAGCTGGTAATATTATTGTAATAATGTTATTATGTTTTTGTAACAAATACGTAATAAATACATAACAAATATTAATAAAACTATTTGAATGAATGGAGGATTATTATGAAAAAGACAATTATGGCAATTACAACTGTGGCAATGGTGTTAACAAGTGTAAATGGGGTTTATGCCGCATCATTAAAAAACAACAATAACAGCATATATTGCTTAAACAGCAGTAATCTTTTACAATCTAAGCTTAACAGTATTAAAAACAACTGCACAGTAAGCAATTTATACTGCTGGGAGGATAATACATTTAAGTTCAACTGCAATATAAATTCAAACTGCAATGACAACAATTCAGGAAGCACAACAACTCCTGACACAGAAAAGCCTGAAAGTAAACCAGAGACAAAACCGGAAGAAAAACCAGATACTACTCCAGAGACAAAGCCTGAGGAAAAACCGGATACTACACCGGAAACAACTCCAGAAGAAAAGCCAGACACTACACCGGATAACAATAACGGAAACACTGGAAATGACACACAAAAACCTGATGACAACACAACAAAGCCAGAAAACGGAGGCAACAACTCTCAGGGCAGTGTAAGTTTAAGTGCCTTTGAACAGGAAGTTTTAGACCTTGTAAATAAAGAAAGAGCAGCTTATGGACTTTCAGCTTTACAGGCAGATAGTAAAGTTCAGGAAGCAGCCGAAATAAGAGCAAATGAAATTTTAGAATCATTTTCACACACAAGACCTGACGGACGAGCTTTCAGCACAGCTTTAAATGAAGCAGGGGCAACATATTCCGGGGCAGGCGAAAACATAGCAAAAGGTCAAAGAACACCTGAAGAAGTTGTTAATGCCTGGATGAATTCAGCAGGACACAGAGCAAACATATTAAATTCTAAATACAAATATCTTGGCGTTGGCTGTGTAAAGAGCGGCAGTTCTTCATACGCTTGGACTCAGATATTTACATATTAATTTTAAGTTTTACATATTATAAGTTTGTAGTATAATAAATGCGGGTGAGCTTTGGCCATCCGCATTTATTAATTGGGAGGTTATTTATGGAAACTATTCAATACGCTTTAAAGCAGGCGTTAGGAATTAAATTTGGCACTTTCACTATAGAAAATCTTGCTACAGCACTTATTACTTTTATTGTTTGCTTCGTGGCTATTAAAATAATTATGAAAATTTTAAAGCCGGTTATAAACAAACTGCCCATTGATGAAACGCTTCATCGTTTTTCGTTATCCATTATAAAAGCTCTGCTGTATTTTATTACGGCTGTGATGGTTTTGCAGAGTTTTGGCATAAGTGCTTCATCTCTTATTGCATTATTTTCTGTTGTAGGTTTAGCCGTATCCCTTGCTGTTCAAGGCTCCTTATCCAACTTGGCAAACGGCATTGTTTTGCTTATTACAAAGCCGTTTTTAGTAGGTGACTTTATAGAAACTGGCTCTATAAGCGGAACGGTTAAAGAAATAGGATTAGTGCACACAAAGCTTATGACATTTGACAATAAAACAATATTTATTCCAAACAGTGATATTTCTGCAAGCAAAATTATTAACTATTCTTCTGCGCCTTTAAGGCGTGTTGATTTATATTTTGATACATCTTATAACGCTAAAGCTGAGGATGTAAAAAAGGCTATATTAAAGGCAGTAAACAATTGTAATGTTTTTTTAAATGACCCGCCGGCTTGTGTAAATGTATCAAGCTACAAAGACAGCAGTATTGAATATTTTGTCCGTGCCTGGGTTAAAACAGATGATTACTGGACTGGATATTATGACTTAATTGAAAAAGTAAAAACTGAATTTGACACCAATAATATTGAAATGACTTATAATCATATCAATGTTCATATGATTAAGGAGTAAAAAGTTAAACCGTTTCTTTTTTGAAGCGGTTATTTTTAAGTAATTAAAGTTTATAAGTACTTTAAAATTATTGAATAAAATAATTGTATATGGTAAACTAATCTAATAATGTTTTCCAGAGATTATTATAAGAACTGAAAGGGATTTTTGATGGAATTTAAAGATGAACTTAAAAATGCTGAAGTTTCAGAGGCATCTATAGCCAAGGTTAAAAACTGGAACGAGGAATACTTTAATAATACAGGCAAAAGAAGAAAATTCTACTGCCTTACTATGGGCTGCCAGATGAATGCCCATGATTCAGAAAAAATAACCGGTATTTTAAGCCGTATGGGTTATGATAAAACCGAAACCGAGAATGATGCGGATTTTATTATATATAACACCTGCTGTGTTCGTGAAAATGCAGAGGAAAAGGTTTTCGGTAAGCTTGGTGTGCTTAAACATCTTAAAAAGCTTAAACCTGATGTAATAATAGCTCTTTGCGGCTGTATGATGCAGGAAGATTTTGTTATTGAAAAAATAAAAAAGTCATACAGATATACAGATATAATATTCGGTACATTTAATTTTCACAAACTACCTGAGCTGTTGCTTGCAAGAATAGAAACAGGCCAGCAAGTTATTGATATTTGGAAAGAACACACTGATATTGTAGAAGATACAGACTACATAAGGGAATTTCCTTATAAAGCAAGTGTTAATATAATGTATGGCTGCAACAATTTCTGTACTTACTGTATTGTACCGTATGTACGCGGAAGAGAAAGAAGCCGCGAGAAAAATGATATACTTAATGAAATAAGGCTTCTTGTCAAAGACGGCGTAAAAGAAATTACTCTTTTAGGCCAGAATGTAAATTCTTACGGTAAAACATTAAATCCGCCAGTATCATTTGCTCAGCTTTTAAGGGAGGTAAATGAAATTGAAGGTATAGAGCGAATAAGGTTTATGACATCGCACCCAAAAGACTTGTCAGATGAACTTATTTATGCCATGAGAGACTGTGATAAAGTATGCAATTATCTGCACCTGCCGTTTCAGGCCGGAAGCGACCGCATACTTGAAAAAAT